>CALDHY010000096.1 GCA_937901445.1 uncultured Selenomonadales bacterium | reverse complement strand
GGAGTTCAGACGTGTGCTCTTCCGATCTGGGCGAAACCGAAAATCCAAATAAAACAATCCCGCGCGCAATTAATCAAGTCATTTACAGAATTTTAATTTTTTACGTCGGTACAATGTTGGTATTAATGACGCTGTGGAGTTGGGATGAAGTTGGAACAAAGGCAAGCCCATTCGTACAAATTTTTGAAAATGTAGGCGTGCAAACGGCGGCAAACATTTTAAATTTCGTGGTTTTAACGGCTGCAGTTTCGGTTTACAATTCGGCGATTTATTCAAATTCCAGAATGCTTTTCAGCCTTGCGGAAAATTCTGAAGCTCCAAAATTCTTGACGAAACTTTCAAGCCGAAAAGTGCCCGTGAATGGAATTTTAATTTCGTCGGGAATAACTTTGCTTGCGGTCGTTTTGAATTATATTTTGCCGGGCGAAGTTTTTATGTACTTAATGTCAATCGTAACGGGCGCGGTTATGATAAGTTGGGCGTTGATAATTTTGACGCACTTAAAATTTCGCAAGCATTGTAATTTAGTTGGAACTGTACCAAAATTTAAATCGTACTTTTACCCGTTTGCAAATTATTTCTGCTTGGCGTTTTTGGCGGGCGTTTTGATTTTAATGCTTACAATGGAAGAAATGCGGCTTGCAGTAATTTTAATTCCGGTGTGGCTCGGCGCAATTTGGCTCTTTTATAAATACAAACATCATTAAATTAGGGTCTAAGAATTATAGCAAAAAAATAAGAGCCGGAAAATTCCAGCCCCTGAAATTTAAAACCTCAACCTTTAGACTTTTTTTTCAATGAAACGATAATATAGCGGTAAGGGTCTTCGCCCGCGCTGTGAGTTTCAACCCTTGAATTATTTTGCAACGCGGTATGAATGACTTTGCGTTCCGTGCGGCTCATTGGTTCCAGCTTAACATCCTGCCGCGTACGAACGACGCGCTCGGCTACGCTTTTTGCCAGTTTTTTTAGAGCAGTTGCGCGCCTTTGCCTGTAATTTTCAACGTCTAGTACAAAATAAACTTTTTCTTCAGCGTCATGAGCATTGGCAGTCAAGTTTGTAAGATATTGCAGGGCGTCTAAAGTTTGTCCGTGCTTGCCAATCAAAACGCCCAAATCTTTTCCGACTAAATCCAAAACGACTTCAGAATCATTTTCGACGGCATTAACGGCAACTTCAATTTTCATTGCGTTAAAAACTTCAGCCAGAAAATTTTTTGCGGCGTCGATAACAACCGCTTTATCAAAGGCAGGTTTAATTTCTTCGGCGGGCAAATTTTCAGTTGGAGTAATTTTAGTTTCTTCAAGTATGGGCTCAATTTTTTCGGCGATATTTTCTTCAACTTGCACTTCAGAAGTTACGACGGGTTCAGGAATTTCGGTTTTAACTTCAGCGGGCATTTCTTTTAGTTTGACAAGAATTTTGGCGGGCTTTGCGCCGAATCCAAAAAAACCTTTTGAGGGATTTTCTAAAATTTCGTATTCAACATTTTCGGCAGCCACGCCTAGTTCTTCAAGTGCCGCGTTTAGTGCGTCCTCCACAGTTTTACCTGTTTTTTCAATAGTCATTTTTAAGCCGTCCCCTTTTCAGAATTTGTATCAATATTTCGGTAAATTAAAAGTTGCTGAACAATTTGAACAACGTTTTGAGTTGCCCAATAAAGTACAAGTCCGGCGGGAAGATTTATGCTGATAAATCCCATAAAGAGCGGGAAAAAAATCATCATAATTTTAGTTTGTTGATTAGTTTCAACGGTCGAAATTTTTTGCATTAAAAAAGTTGTAGCTGCGGCAATGAGCGGCAAAATATAAGTAGGATCTGTTTCAGATAAATTCGGCACCCACAAAAATGACGGTGCGCCGCCGCCGTAGTCGAAACTGAAAAAAGTATAATACATTGCCATTAAAATTGGCATTTGAATCAGCATTGGCAGACAGCCCGCCATTGGATTAACGCCCGCATCTTGATAAAGCTGAATCATTTTTTGTTGCAGGAGTTGCGGGTTATCTTTGTGCTTTTCCTGCAACTTTTTCATTTTCGGCGCAATTTCTTGCATTGCCTTCATTGATTGAATTTGCTTTTTTGTCAGCGGGTACAAAATTATTTTTATAATTATTGTCAGTACGATAATTGCGAGCCCGTAACTGCCGACGCCGAAATTTTCAAGCATCGAATACAGCGAATTTAAAACCGCCGTGAACAAGTCAGTTATTGGCGAAAAAACACTCATCAAGAAAAAAGGTTCTTCCAAAACTTCACTTCCTTTTCTAAGGAAAATTCCCTATCTCTCAAAGATTTGATGGATTAGATTTTTATGTGTGCTTGCGTGCACACGATCGCTAAAAGCTACTGCCTTAATTGCTAAAATTTTTATGTGCTTGCGTGCACACGGACGCTCAAAACTACTGCCTTAATTGCTAAAATTTTTGTGAGCTTGCGTGCACACGGACGCTAAAAACTACTGCCTGAATTGTTAAAATTTTTGTGAGCTTGCGTGCACACGGTCGCTAAAACTAACCCCTAGCCCCTAACCCCTAACCTCTATTATGGAACGGGATCATAGCCGCCTTTGCAAAACGGTTGACAGCGCAAAATTCGTTTGACTGTTAAAAAAGTGCCGCGTTTCCAGCCGTACTTTTGCAGAGCCTCGACGGCGTAAGCTGAACAAGTAGGATAAAATCTGCAAGCAGGCGGTTTCAGCGGCGATAACCATTTTTGATAAAATCGAACGGCGGCTATAAGAATTTTTGTCATGTCAATCAATCCAAATTTTGGCGCGGCGGCAAATATCGCAAAAAGATTTAATTGCAACGTCAACTTTTGCGCCAACAAGATTTTTTCTGCCGACAAGAATTATTGCGCAGTTCGGATTAACTTTATGCTGATTCAATCTGTACGCCTCGCGCAGGATTCTTTTGACGCGGTTACGAATGACGGCGCAACCCAACTTTTTACCGGCGGCAAAACCTGCCTTGCCCTTCAAAGTTTCATCTTCCAAAACGTAAAGTACAATTTCACGATTGGCAAACGAATGCCCTTTTGAATGGACGGTGTTAAATTCATTTTTGCCGCGCAAAATTTTATTTCTTCCAAGTTCAAACATAAAAAATCCTCTGCATAACAAGAAAAAAAGGTCACCGTACTTAGTGACCTGCCGCGCTATCTTATGCTGTAAGCAATTTTCTGCCGCGTTGACGACGCCTTTTAATGACTTGACGACCGCCCTTAGTCTTCATACGTTCACGAAATCCATGCGTTTTTTTACGCCAACTGGAATTCGGCTGAAATGTTCTTTTCAAACAGGACACCTCCTGATTAATATCAAAAATAACCCCGTTGCCAAATGACAACACTAAAGATTATAGCGGCGCGCGCCTTGACTGTCAAGAAAATTATTTTAAGGTTTTTATTTTTTGGCGAATTTGTTATAATTTCTGCGGGTGAATTTTTATGAAAGATAACTCTATGAGTTTGTTTGACGCGGCAGAAAAAATTTCGCCGGAAAGTCTTTTTGTGGTGTACAATTCAGCCGTTGCAAAAATGACAGTCAATGAAATTTTCGACGCTCGACGCTATAAAGATTTTAAGGCTGTCAGCTATGTTTCTTCGCCCAAATTTTTTGCAGAAACTGTCAAAGATTTTCATTCGGTAATTTTTATTTTGGGAATTGATAACGTTGACAACCTCAATAAATTTAGTGACGGTATTACTGCGCGGTTTAAAAGCGATGACAGCGTAAAATTTTTTAATGAATTGCCGGATGAAACTAAAAATCTTGTCGTTGAAAATAACATTCAAATTCGCTATGGCAAGCCCGGCGTTATGATTCACGACAAAATTTATTTACTTGCCAATGAAGAAACCGGCGATTATCGCGTTATCATTGGTTCGGCGAATTTCAGCAACTCCGCGTTTAATTCTGAAAACCGCAACTTTGAAAATATTCGTATCGACGATTCAAAAACTTTGTATGAAATTTATTTGGCGCGTTTTAATTATCTTTTGAAACAAACTAACGATTACATTCCTGAAATTTGCCGCCGCAGTTACAAAAAAGATAAATCGATTGTAACAATTTCGCCCGATACCAATGTTGAAATTCTTTTGGATAAGTTCAAAAATAACGATATTGAGTTGATAGTTTCTGAAGAGCAAATGGAAATTTTTCAACAACGCGCCGCGCTGATTGAGGAAGAAAAAAAGGATATTGATACAGCAAAAAGAATTATAGAAGTTGTATTAGCTCCAAAAAGTAAAGACGGCGTTTTCAAAGTTAAATCGCCCGCCGCGCTTTTTGCCAATAAAAATCTCCTGCGCGAGGCTTTTCATAAAATTTTTAAACCCAAAAATAAAAATGACTTTGTCGATATTCGAGAAGTTTTGCTGATGGATGAAAACAATTATAAACTGCGCAAAAAAATTACAGATTCTGAAGTGGCAGAAATTTATTCTGCGCCGATTGACAAAGAAAAAATAAAGTTGACGCTTGAAAAAATAAATCAGTTTACGCAAGCTTATTATGATTTCGCCGTGACGCCGGATGAAATTATTCCGGCAAAAATTTATGAATTGATTCTGTATGCATTTACCGCGCCGTTTATCTGGAAAATTCGTCAAAAATGTTCAATGCTGTATGATAAATCCGCCGTTGCAGATATACCTCTTTTTTGCATTTTGGGCGGTATAAAAGAATCCGGCAAAACTACCGCGCTAAGATTTGCGGCGGCACTTGTGGGGCAAACAGATGCTAAGCAAATTTACGATTATTCAAGAGAACTGGACACGGCGGGAATAATTTTTTCAATGATTAAGGGTAATAACTTAATGCCGATTTTCGCAGATGAAATAAGTTTGAATTTTTTCAAGCGCAGTAATTCCGCGCAAAAGGGCGAAGAAATGATTAAAAGCCTTGCGAATGAAATTCCGCGCGAACCCGTCGGCACTTTGATTGGTACGACGAATCTGCAAGATTTTTCCTCAAGCGGGCAAGTTGTGCGGCGAATTTATTATCTTGAAGTCAGCAGTATGTTCAATTCAAAAAGAAAACGTGAATCAGTCGAATATCTGCGAAATATCCACTCGGGGCTTGACGACGAACTTTTCAAAGATTTTACTTTCAGATATGCGCAGGCAATTTGCGATAATGCCGAAATTTTCAGCATTGATGATTTTTTGAAATTGACACGAAAAATTTTTTTGAGTTACTATGAAGAAAGCGGCGTTGACGTTCCAAAATATTTTCCGCGTGAAATTTTCAGTGACTACGAAACGCGCAAAGTTGAAACGTGGCGCAGATTATTTTTCGCCAATAAAAGTTGTTTCATTGACAAGGGCGATACAATTCAAGTTAATATCGACGAAATTTTTAAAAACTCAACCAACGTTAAAGCGCAAAAAGATAAACTGATAAATTTCCTTGATGAAACTTGCATTGCTTCAGATTTTGGAATTGGTGTCAACCGGTTTCTGAAAAAGAAAGAATTTTACAGATTTATTGACTATGAACCTTCACTTTTAGAGAAATTCAAAAATATTTTTAAATGAGGAGTGATTCATTTGATAACGCCTGAACTTTTGGCAAGAATAAATGAATTGGCGCGTAAAAAGCGCACGGTCGGTCTTTCAGATGAAGAAGCCGCCGAGCAAAAAAAGCTTTATGAAATTTATTTGACGGCAATTCGAGCGCAAGTCACAAATTTACTTGACAACATAGAATTTGCGGACGCGCCTCCAACACCCGTAAAAAAAAAGAAAAAAATTTTAACTCAACAAAATATTAATTTAAGGCGAGTGATTCATTGATGGAAAATTTTAGCGTTGGATTTATCGGCGGCGGCGCACTTGCCGAATCAGTCATTAAAGGTATTGCCCAAAAACTTTTTGCGCCGGAAAATATTTTTGTGGCAGAAAAAATCCCTGCGCGACGTGATTATTTGACAGAAAAATATTCGATTAACGCGGCAGCAGACTTTGAAACTTTCGCAGAAAAAATTAGCTTGCTGATTATCGCAGTTAAGCCAAAAGATGTAAACGCGGCACTTGCCGAAGTTCAAAAAAATATTAAGGCGTCAACTTTGGTAATGTCGGTCGTTGCCGGCTTCAAACTTGAAAAACTTGAAAAAGCTTTACCTAATCAAAAAGTTATTCGCGTTATGCCGAATGTTGCAGTTTTGGTTGGTGAAGGTATGATGGCTTACACGGCGGGCAAAAATGCAACGCCTGAAAATTTTGCACTTGCAAAAAAATTTTGGTCGGCTATTGGGCGCGCAGTCGAAGTTGACGAAAAACTTATGGACGCCGTAACAGGTTTAAGCGGCTCCGGTCCCGCTTATGCTTTTTTGATGATTGACGCGCTTGCAGATGGCGGAGTTGCCGCCGGTCTTCCAAGAAATTATGCTATCGAACTTGCCGCACAAACTTTACTCGGCGCGGCTAAAATGGTACTTGAAACGGGCGAACACCCCGACGTACTGCGCGACAGAGTTACAAGTCCTGCCGGTACTACCATTGAAGGTATTCGTATTTTGGAAAAAAATAATTTCAGAAGTGCGTTAATTGAGGCGGTTATTGCCGCGTCAGAAAAATCTGCCGATTTAGGAAAATAGGTTATATTGGTTAGTGGTTAAGTAAAATCCTTATTTTGACAAAGGAGAAATTTTTAATGAGTGCAAAAATTTTATATGGAAAAGAGTTCGCCGCACAAATAAAAGAATCTGCGCGACTTGAAGTCGAAAAACTTAAAAATAATTACAACGTAACGCCGGGACTTGCAGTAATAATCGTAGGCGAAAATCCCGCGTCTCAAGTCTACGTTCGCAACAAACATAAAGCTTGCGAAGAACTCGGAATAAAATCTGAAGTTGTGGAAATGCCCGCGTCAACCACTAAAGACGAACTTTTGGCGAAAATTGACGAACTCAACGCAGATAAAACAATTAACGGTATTTTGGTACAACTGCCGCTGCCGGACGCAATTAAAGCCCATTCTGAAGAAATTTTAAACCGTATCGACCCGCTTAAAGATGTTGACGGCTTCCACCCCGTGAACGTCGGAAAACTGGTTACGGGCAGTCCCGCGCTTGTACCTTGCACGCCCGCCGGTTGTATTGAAATGTTAGACTTGGCAGGAATTGAAATTGACGGCAAACGCGCTGTTATAATTGGACGCAGTAATATAGTTGGTAAACCGATGCTGCACCTTTTAATGGCGCGGCATGCAACCGTTACAGTTTGTCATTCACATACAAAAAATCTTGCCGAAATTACGCGCGCAGCTGATATTTTGGTTGCGGCAATGGGTAAGCCAAAATTTGTTACGGCTGACATGATTAAACCCGGCGCGGTTGTAGTTGACGTTGGAATAAATCGAATTGCGCCGAAAAAATTAGTCGGCGATGTAGATTTTGACGCGGCGGTTGAAGTTGCAAGCGCAATAACGCCCGTACCCGGCGGCGTTGGTCTTTTAACGGTTGCAATGCTTATGAAAAATGTTGTAACCGCCGTAAAATTACAAATTGGAGTTTGAAAAATGTTTTTAATGGTTACAGCCGGAATTTTGGCGTTGATTCTTTGTTTAGGTTTAATCAGCGTCAATTTTTTATGGACGGGCGAAAATAAAACGCGCGTTTTCAGAATTTTAACTTTTGCCGACGTGGCGTTAATTTTAATAATTATTTGCGGCTTTTTGATTCGTGATTATATTCCGAGCACGGCGGTTGAAATACTTGGAAGTTTCAGCACAGTTTTTTTATTGACGCAGTTATTTTGCGGCGGGCTTGTAATAATTGCGCTGATTGTTCGTGCGATTTACCGGCAATTTCATAAACCAACGCCTTACAATCCTGAACGGCGCAGGGCTTTAAAGTACAGCCTGCTTTATCCTGCGATGTCGCTTGCAGTTTCATTGTACGGCAACCGCGTTGAACGAATGGAAATTGTTGACAGATTTTTTGACATTCCAATTAGCAAACTGCCGCCGGAATTGCAAAATTTTACCGTCGCGCAGATTTCGGACATACATTTGGGCGCGTATTTTTCGATTGAACGCCTTGAAAGACTTTTAGATAAAATTGCAGCCGCCAAACCGGATATTTTGGTAATAACGGGTGATATTTTTGACGACGTGGATTTGAATGACACGGCAATAAAACTTGTTGACAGCTACTGCGAAAAATTCAAGTACGGGGTTTATTATTGTCACGGCAACCACGAACATTTCAGGGGCATTAATCACATTGAGGCTGAACTTTCAAAGACAAAAATTCATTGGCTTGTAAATAAATCTGCGCGAGTAACTTCAAATTTGTATGTAATTGGCGTGGATTATCCTCCGGCGGCTCCCGTTATGAAGAGCGGCGGGCGCGGACAGCAGGATGAACTTTTTTACAGTCAAACGAAAGAATACCTTGAAAAAGCACTTGCCGATGTTCCCTACAACGCCACTGTAATTTTATTGGCGCATCACCCTGAATTTTTCGACGTTGCAGCTTTAAAAAATATTCCATTGACTTTGACGGGGCATACGCACGGCGGGCAAATTTGGGGCTTGCACTTGCTGGAAATTTTCAAGTATACGCGCGGAATGTTTCAAAGTGGCGACAGCTACTGCTACGTTCATTCGGGTTGCGGCAGTTGGTTTTGTTTCAGATTGTTTACGCCGCCGGAAGTTGCCTATTTTAAATTAGGGGCTAAGGGCTAAGGAATAAGGGCTACGGATTAGACAAAAATTTTTGGCGTCCGTGTACGCGCAAGTACAAAAAAATTTGTAATGAATAGCCCGTCTTTGTTTTTGCTTGTGAGTACGAATTAGTAAAACCCGTAGGACGCGGCGATAATCTGTGAATTACTTTTTGTTCGACGTGAAAAACCCTGACGGGCTACGCCTTTTCTTTGGTACTTTCTTTGTGGCTATGGACAAAGAAAGTACATTTAATAAATAAAAAATCTAAGGAGTTCAAAAATGAAGATTCAAATTTTCTTTGCAGTTTTTTTGTTGCTATTTTTTATTACTACGAAAACATTTGCCGCCGGAATTGAAATAACAGACGCGCGCTCCACGCCGGAATATTGGACAAGCCGCGCAGTTGACGGCGACGAATTACTTTTGAATTACAATCAAATTGAAAATCTAAATTCATTTATGCTTGAACGCGATAACTACGCCGCAGATTTGGCAAATTACCCTGAAACAATTTCTGCCGCCAATTTAAAAAAGCGAATTGAACAACTTACAAATGATGTTAATCTTGAGGGCAGTTGGGCAGTCAGGGCAAACAGAAATTTAAACGCACTGAATGGCGATATTGCCGTAACTTACGCAGTAACAACCGAGCGCGTCAACGTTCGACTTTTGCCGCAAGGTTTAACCGGCGACAGGTACGATTCAATTCAAGGTACGGCACTGGACCCCGCTGAAGCAGTTGCTGTTTTGTGGCAAAGTAAAGACGGCAAATTTTCTTTCGTACAGGCAAAAAATTATTTCGGCTGGATTGAAAAAAAATCGTTAGCCTTTACCGACCGTGAAACGTGGCTTACTTATGTACAACCTGAAAATTTCGTCGTCGTCATTAACAACAAAAAATTCGTCAATGTCAACGGCAAAGTTATTCGTTTTCAAATGGGCGCGAAAATCCCCCTTGCAAATTCTGACTTTGAAAATAATTCGTGGACTGCGCGACTTCCAATAATCGAAAATAACCAACTCAAAGAAGTTTCTGCAAAAATTTTAGACGACGGCAACGTTAGCGCAGATTTTTTACCGGCTACAACAAATAATTTTATTACTCAAAGTTTTAAATTTTTGGGCGACGTTTACGGCTGGGGCGGCTTGGATAACAGCGTTGATTGTTCGTCATTCGTGCAAAATGTTTATCGCAGTATGGGGATTAATATTCCGCGCGACGCCGACCGTCAAGAAGGCTGTATGCCAATTTTCGCCGTGTTTAATAATGTAAGTTTTTCTGAACGCCTTGATATTATTTACCGCGCTCCTACAGGCGCGTTACTTTTCAAGCCCGGACACGTCATGATGAAACTTGGTAACGACGATAACGGCACGCCGATTATTATTCACGCGGCAAGCAGTTACTACAGCGGCGGCGAAAAAATTTACGTGCGAAAAGTTTTAGTTTCAGATTTAAGTTACCAAAATTATTCCGGCACGCCTACGCGCGACAGTTTAACCGGTATTGCCTTTGCAAGAGCTATGGATTAAGAATTAGGGGCTAGGGAGTTTTTCTTAGCCTTTTTGTTTTGCAATTAAGGAGAATTTTTATGAAAAGAAATTTTTGGCTTGACGTACTGCTATTTTTAAGCGGCGCAATTTGCATTGTAACGGGAATTTGTTTAGATTTTCATTTACTGCCGCAAGGCGATTTTGGAATTAGGCGAATTGTAAAAGATATTCACGTTTACAGCGGCTACATTATGGCAGTTGGAATAATTTTTCATATTGCGTGGCACAGCGGCTGGATAAAATCTGTTACGAAACAATTATTTTTCAAAGGCAATCATAAGGGCTAGGGGTTAAGGACTAAGGACTAAGGACTAAGGACTAGGGATTAGGGATTAGGGATTAGGGATTAGGGAAAAAATTTAAATTTGTCAAAAATCTAGGATTTTAAATTTTTTCAAAGGCAAGCAGGAAAAACGCCGAAATTAGGGAAAATTCTTTGTGAAATTATTTATAAAAAAACCAAAAGGGGGTTTTCATATGAAGCACTCGATGTCCATTCGAGAAAAATTATTTTTCGTGTTTATCTTGCTGATAGTTGCATTTATCGGCAGCGGCGTCTATTCGATGATAGGGCTTTCATCGATTAACGACGGCGCGTTAAGAATCGCCACTCAACATTTGCAAGGAGTCATTTCAACTTCAGAATCCGGACACTCAATGAGCGATTATCGACAAGGCGAATTTGCCGTTATTGACGCCACAACTTTACCCGGCAGAATCTACGCCGCCCAAGCCAATAAAAAACTCGCAGATCAAATTGATATTACCTTTGACTACATTCAACCTAAACTTGAAGGTAAAGTTGCCGATACTTTTGCTGATATGCGCAATATGTGGAATCAGTACAAAGCAGATTCTACAAAAGTTGTAGATTTGGCAAAACAGGGCAATACAAGAGAAGCCGCCCGCGTCCTCGAAGGCTCCAACGATAAATACAATTACATTCAATCTAAACTTAGCAAAGTACTTGACAACCGCAAAGATTTTATTCAAGCTGAAGTACGTGAATCTGAAGCCAGTTACAGTCAAACGCGCTTAATTCTTATTATCACAATTATTGCAGTTGTAGCTTTTTCAATCGTTATGGCAATTACTTTAAGCCGCACTATTCTTAATTCAATTTCATACCTTTCAGACGTTTCAAAAGAAATGGCAGCCGGTAATTTGACTGTTCAAGCCGTACCGAAAAATGACGACGAATTTGGGCAACTTACATCAATTTTCGCAGATACAATTAAAAAACTGCGCGCCCTTGTATCAAACATTCAACATAACGCAGAGGACGCCTCAACTTTCGCAGGGCAACTCAACGAAAATGCAAGTCAAAGCGCACTTGCAATTCAACAAGTCGCCGCGTCAATCAATAACGTTGCAGATAACGCAAACAGTCAAGGCGTCGCCATTGCTGAATCAACTGAAGAAATTAGGGCGTTTGCGCAAATGTTACAAACTTTTGAAAGTAAAGCCAATTCGTCGGTACACAGCGCGCAAAACGTCGAAGGCATCGCACAAACCGGACGCTCGGCAGTCAACGGCGCGGTTAATCAAATGTCAGCCGTTGCAAAAAGTGTTGAAAAATCTGCTGAAGTTATCAAACAACTTGCCGAACGCTCAACTCAAATTGGAAATATCAGCTCCACCATTGCAAGTATCGCCGAACAAACTAACCTGTTATCTTTGAACGCCGCCATTGAAGCAGCTCGCGCAGGTACTGCAGGGCGCGGCTTTGCCGTTGTTGCCGATGAAGTCAGAAAACTTGCCGAAAATTCAAGTGTTGCCGCGTCTCAAATTGCAGATTTAATTCATACAATTCAAGTTGAAATGGAAGAAGCCCTTAAACAAATGGAACAAGGCAACGCCGAAGTTGAAAGCGGTAAAGTTGTAGTTGCAGCGGCGGGCGATTCTTTCAAAAATATCACGGACGCAATTATTAAACTTACGAAAGACGCTGAAGAAATTCAACGCAACGCAAAAACCGCCTCCGCCCGCGTCGATAAACTTGTTATCACTATGGACGCCCTCAATAAATCCAGTGAAGATGTCAGCGTTGAAACTGAATCAGTAAGCGCGGCTACCGAGCAACAATCCGCCTCAATCGACGAAGTTGCAAGCGCAAGTAAAAAACTTTCTGAACTTGCGGAAGAACTTACAGCCTCTGCCGCCAAATTTAAAATCTGAAAGCAGGTGATTTAATTGAAATATGCAAAATTTTTATGCTTGACGTTGCTTTTAATTTTCGCCGCCGCTTTAAGCGGTTGCGGCAACACTGAAGAAAAAGTTAAAACCGTTGCAGTTTGTTTTCCAAATACCACTTCAAGTTGGCAACGTAACGGCGATTCACTAAAAAAACTCCTCGAAGAAGATAATTTCAAAGTTGACATTCAATTTTCGGCTACAGTCGAAGAGCAACAATCGCAAGTTAAAGACGCCATCGCAAAAAATCCTGATTGTATCGTAATTGGGGCGATTGATTCTGCCGCGTTCGTTGACGTTTTGCAAGATGCCCAAAAGAAAAATATTCCGGTTATCGGATTTGACAGAATACTTTTGGATACGGACGCAATAAGTTATTACGCAAGTTTTGACAACGGCGCAATAGGCGACGGTATGGGCGAATATATAGAGGCGGCGTTGAATCTGAAAGGCGGCGGCGGACCTTACAACATTGAATTTTTCGCCGGCGGTCCCAGTGATAAAAACGCGCACATTTTTTTAACAAACACAATGAAAATTCTTGAACCGTATTTGAGGAACGGACAGCTTGTTTGCCGTTCGGGGCAGACAACTTTTGAACAGGTTGCAGTTGCAGATTGGAACAGTGCAAACGCCCGCCCGCGCATTCAGGAACTTTTGAACAAATATTACAGCGATGCAACTTTGAACGTTGTACTTAGCCCGAATGACGATATTGCAGGCGTAATTCTTGAAGAATTTGAAAGAGCCGGAAAACCTTACCCCGTCATTTCCGGACTTGACGGCGACCCCGCCGCGTTTGAACGTATCAGAGAAGGCAAACAAACTTTCACAATCGCAAAAGACCCCGACGTTTTAACGGCTAAATGTGTTCGTATGATTAAAGCCGTTGTTGAAGGCACTCAACCCGATATTAATGACGTGACGAATTACGATAACGGCGTTAAGATTGTTCCCGCGTATCTTTGCACGCCAATGATTATCGACAGAACTAACGTTAATTCACTTGCCGCGAAATAAGGGCTAAGGATTAGGGATTAGGGATTAAGGATTAGGGATTAAGGATTAAGGATTAAGGACTAGGGGAAAATTTCCTTAGTCTTTTTTGTTGCCGCGTAGACGCGCCTGAAGGGCTCTAAATGAAGTGTTCAGCCCTGTTTAGGTAAATTTATACTACCAGAAATTAAAATTAATTCTAAGGGCATTTACGGCGAAATTGAAGGGTTTTAAATTTCGCGCAAAAAAATTAGCCGCTTTGAATGGAGCGGCTTTTTTAGTTTATAAAAATCATTATTCTAAAACTTCAACCAAAAAGCTAACCGGTCTGAAACCGTCATTGCAAGAAATCATTACAGATTTTGGATTTTTCATCCAGCCGTTATAAAAATTTTCCGCGCCGTGCGAAAGTCCGCGCACAAACTCCGCCATACTTTCCCACGCACTTTGACACAAGCCCGCCGGTTTTTCCCAGCCGTTTGAAATAAAAATTTGCCCGACTTCCATATCGCAGGGATTTTCAAGCGGGTTTTCATACTTTGAAATTAAATCTGCGTGGCAAACTTTTTTCATTACGGTAATTTTAACTTGTTTCATTTTCCGGCTAACAGTCTGTCGTACAGCATACCTTTTTTTACAGGCGCAGAATCACCGCCCAAAACGTCAACAATTTTGTAAGCAAAAGGCATCGTAGTTCCCGCGCCGCGACTTGTTATCAAATTTTTATCTTGCACAACAAGTTCATCGTCAATGTAATTTGCGTCAGTGAACATTGCCTTTAATTCGTCTGAAGGAAATGAAGTTAAAGTTTTGCCCGCGCTTACGCCCGCAGATTTTAAAACCATTGGAGCCGCGCAAATTGCCGCCACAAATTTTTTGTCGTTTGAAATAAAAGCGCGTACAATTTTTAAAACGCGCTCATCTTTTGAAAGAGTCGTGGAGCCCGGTTGCCCGCCCGGCAAAATTACCATATCGTATTCAGCCAGATTATTTTCGCCCAAAATTTTGTCAGCTTTAACCGTGATTTTTCTGCTGCTGGTTACAAATTCTTCAGCCAGTGAAAATGAATTAATTTCAATACCTGCGCGACGCAAAATGTCAATCGTAACAAGTGCCTCCGCCTCTTCAAAACCGTTTGCCAATAAAATTGCCGCCTTCATAAAAATTCCTCCTTAAGTTTTGCGCAAAATTCATAGTTCAGCCGCAAATAATCTTCTTCGCTGTACAATTCGGCAAAATATTTTTTATACCCTTTTTCGACGTTGCAAAAATCCGGGCGATTGTCATAAATCGTGCAAAGATTAGTTTTCCTGTTCAAAAATTTACAGACGCCGTCGCCCGCGTCAAATCCCTTTGAAAAAGGATTGCCTTTAATGTGCCTGCAACACAAGCCGCAACGATCACATTTAAATTTTTCCATTGTTAGCCCGCTTACTTTCCAAAATATTTTCTACCGCGTCAAACAAAATTTTCTTGTCAAGTTTATTTGAGTTGGTGTAGGACGCCTTATACTTTGCCTTGAGTGCCGAATTTGTAACGTTGCCATCCGGAACAAGTCGCGCAGCTTTGAAGGCGGCGTTAAGTACGGCGTTTGAAATATCACTGCCGCTTAAACCGTCAAATTTTCCTGCAAGTTCGTCAATGTCAAGATTTTCAAACTGCGCCGCAAATTCTTTTGGTATATACATTGCCCAAAGTTTTTTTCGGCATTCAAAGTCCGGCAATTCAAATTTCACGTGTACAGAAATTCGCCGCATAAACGCAGGATCAAAATTCTCAATAAAATTTGTGGCAAAAATTATAAAGTCTTGATATTCATTCATTAACATCAACATAACGGAGCGCGTTTGATTTACGCTGACATCAACGGCTTGTGTCATATTTGTAACACGCTTGCTCAAAATTGCGTCCGCCTCGTCAAAAAATAAAATACTGCCGGAATTTTTAGCCGCCTCAAATGCTTTTCGGATATTTTTGGGCGTTTCGCCAACATACTTTGACTCAATATCTGCGTAGTTGACGATTAAAATTTTTTTGTCGAGCTGTTTAGCTATTGCGTGCGCCGCCATAGTTTTACCCGTGCCGGGCGCGCCGTACAAATTTATTCCGACGCGCTTTGAATATTTGTGCGTTTTGTTAAATCCCCAAATATCAAAAACCAGCTGCGAATTTTCGGCGTAAGTTGCCACGTCCAAAATTTGATCCTTCGTGGCTTGCGTCAAAATAATATCATCAAGACTGTAGCGCGGCTCTTCCGGTATAAAAACATTTTCATCTTCAACTTTTTTTGGTCTGTCAGATTCTTTTTTCAACGGCATAATTTCACCCCCGCTTATAGATTTATTTCAATTTCTTTTTTGACGCCAAATGTTGGGTCTTTCGCCCGAACGTGCAAAATACCGTTTTCATCCAAACTGAAACTTACTTCAATTTCTTTACCGCGCCGCGCTATTGCAATTCCTTCCAACTTAAAGCCGCCAATTTGAATATTATTATAAAAATTCTCCGTGTCTTCGCCTTCGCAAATATCGATAGGTACGGATTCTTGATTGTCTGAAGACGTTTTAAAAATATGTTTATATTTGCAAGGGTATTCGGTATTTTGCGGCAGCATTATTCTCATTCGGTCGTTTTTTATCCTGATTCCCAACGAATGAGAAATAATATCGTGCTGTTGAATACCTTTGCCTGATTCGCCGTCAGCCAAAATCGCCGCGCCCATTGCAACCAACTTTGAAGGATCCATATCCGCGTAGGGTTGCTTATTAAAAAATTTTTCAACATAATCTTGAACGCAAGGCATATTTGAAGAGCCGCCCACCAAAATCACACGATCTACATTCGCTGCAGAAAAATTTTTACCTTTGAATGAATTTTTAATTATGTGCCTTATTTCGTTCACAAGAATTGCGGCTTTATCCAAAAAATCTTGCCTTGTTATCGTCATTTGCAAATTGTAAAAATCGTCTTGATACGGAAACAAATTGACAATATCGACTTGCTCGGATTCTGAAGTACTAAGCGCAATTTTAACTTTTTCCGCTTCAGTATAAAGTTTTTGCAAAGTTGAATTGTATTCAGCCGCGCTTAAGCCGGAATTTGCCAACGCAGATAAATTGACGCCGACCGTTATTCTTACTTCACGCATCATCAAATTTACTATCGCCTTATCAAAGTCATTACCGCCAAGTTTGCGGTTGCCGTCTTGAATCAACGTCCTGTAAGAATTGCCGCCGCGTGATTCAAGTAAAGCCACGTCAAAAGTACCGCCGCCCAAATCTGCAACGTAAATTTTTTCATTGGGTTTAGGATTTTCAAAGGCGTATGCAACCGCCGCCGCAACCGGTTCAGTCAAAATTTTTTTTACGATAAAGCCCGCCCTTTCGCCGGCTTTTTTAGTTTCTTCCCTTTGTTTAGCTGAAAATTGTTCCGGCACGGTTATAACGGCTTCAATCTTTTCAGCGTTATCAAAAAAATTTTGCGCGGCTTTATAAATTTCTTTCAAAATTTCGGCGGCAACGTCAGTTGGTGTAAATCGCCGCCCGTCAATATTCCAAGTTTGTGAACTGCCCATATAAGTTTTTGACGACGAAATAAAATTTTCAGGGTAAAGCACGGCTTGTCTTTTGGCGGCTTTACCGACGGTAATTTTGCCGTCCCTGTACAGAATGACCGACTTTAATAAATCTTCGCCGTAAAATTGCAAGAATTTATATTTGCCGTGCCGAATCGTACAGGCAACCGAATTTGTTGTACCTAAATCAATTCCAATGGAATTCATAAACTTCCCGCCTTTCAAAAACTAAAGGAGCTTTTTAAAAAGTTCAAAGTCTTTTTGCCGGACAAAAGTTTTTACTTTGTCGATACCGCTTATATTTCGGCAGGTATTGAAAATATTTTTGTCTTCAATGTGTTTCAAAAGGCGTTTATGTACGTCAGGCGAATTGAAATTTTCAATGGCGTAAATAATATATCGTATGTTGTATTGCGGCTTTTGGCTTGTGAGTTCAACCAACCGGCAACAAAATTCTTTAAATTTATCGTTTGTGACGTTAGCTTTAATTTTATTCAGGTTGTCTTGATAATTTCTGCCGTAATTTTTGGTAAACGATGAAACTAAAAACCTGTAGTTGCCGTCAGTCAAAACACTGTTATTAAGCGAATTTATAATTTCGTCAAGCGTCAGCAATTTCTTTTTCTTAACGTCAACTATACCGTATTTTGCCAATTCTTCAAGTAAAATTTTTTCGTCCTGCCCGCTTACTCGGTTTAATTGACTTTCGGCTAATCCTGCTTTAAAATCTGCGTCCATACAATCGCACGCTCCGGCAAAATTTTTGGCGAAAGTAGGAAAATCTTTTTGGCTGATCCAAGATAACCTTGAAAGTACGCCCCTGCAAGTTTTTAAATCTGAAGAATTGGCGCGGCAATATTTTTTAAACTTTTGCAAAACAAAGGGAATATCGCCCGCGCTCAATCTGTTAATCCAAAAACGGCTTGCCGGAGAATCTTTTTCTATGTATTCGTCAAAGACCGAATTTCTTATGGCGTCAGTGAATTCTTCCGCCGAAAATAAATCTGCAAAAATTTTTTCTTGCGTCAAAAGATTTTCACTTTGTTTAACGTATGCATTGAAAGTTTTGTAGCGTTTTTCAAGCGGGAAATTTTTTAAAATCTGCGCGAGGCAAATTGCCTTCAAAGCAGGATTATTAAGAAAGCGCAAATTTTGATTCAAGATATTTTGGCAAGCGGCGGCGTTCAACTTTTTTAAATAGATTGAAATTAACCACAATCTGAAACTTGACGGCATTTCAATTTTGTTGTCAAAAACGCCGTCCATTACGTCAAGCAAATATTTTGCATCGCAATTCTCAAAAATCGGCTGAAGTTCGGCGCAATTTTCATCTTTCATAAGCCACGCATTTTTAATCAGTACATTTGCCAAAACGTGCGGCGAAAAAATTTTCAGTGAATATTTTTTGACAATCTGCGCGTAGTCTCCATTATAAATTAAAAATTTGAGTTCTTCGACTTGTTCCGGCGAAATGTACAATTCGGCATTTTTTTCAAAGCGTTCATCGAGGCATTTATTAATTCGTTGCAGCGCGTCAAAAATTTCGTCAAAATCTTTTTTATCCATAGTCAAACTCCCGGGTTCACTTCATATTGATTAACGATACTTTGTGCAATTTCATTCGGCGTCAAAATTCTTGACAGCGTTATATTTGCGTCATTTTGAATTTGCACGGTAATAACTTTATTTTCGTCAATTTCCCAATAAATTGGAATTGTATCGCCTTTATTATATTCGGGCTTGGTCGGAATCATACGCCCGGCAAGTTGCGTATAGGTTGCCGTGTTATCTTCGCCGTTTTCCGGCTCCGTGCCTGAATACAAATAAAACGGCAGGTAAGCTACATTTTCATCTGAAATTATATAATCGTAAGTGCCGCTCGTTTTGCTAAGATCCGACGGTATCAGTAAATCAAAATTCCCCGCCGAATTGCGAACATAAATATTGCTTGCCAATTTGTTACTGATTGTTGAAATTTTTTTAACTTCATCAGAAAAATTATCGTCGTCCAATCCCCAATGATATAAAGCCGCGCCGCGTGAAACGGCAGTTTTTGTATCGTCAACCGTGCTGATTTTTACATTATCGCCGAAAAATTTTTTGATAGTATCTTGAACGGCGTAAAATTCAGCCATGCCGCCGGTTAAAATAATTTCGCCAATATCTTCTTTTTGAAGTTTGCTTCGACTTAACGCGGTTTTGACAGGTTTAAGCAACAAGCCTGTATTTGAATCAGTGTACATTAAAAATAAATCGTCCAAAAGTTGTTTGTTTATGAAAATCCCCGTAACTTGAAAAGGCTCCATCAAAATAAAATTGACAATCTTTTTTAATTTTGACAATCTGTGGGGGTTATTCCTGTATTTAACAATGTCATTATTCATTGCGATTTTATACTCTTCAGCATGTGAAACCATGCGTGCGATCATTCGGCTTTTATCTTCAGCCGAGCGGGATTGTATTGCAGGATTGGCGGGCTCAAACTCTTTGAGAAAATACGCGCCGAGCAAGCGGTCGAAATTATCGCCGCCCAAATTCATTCTTTCAGACAAACCTACAATGTCAACAGTATAACCGCCGTAATCGTCGCGCGTCAACTTTGCAATGGAAACATCAAGCGTACCGCCGCCAATATCGTAAACAAGTTTGTAGGTTGTTTCTTCATCTGCAGAATCATCATAAGAATCACTGTTAATGTGAGAAAGTAAAGCCGCCGTCGGCTCGTCCAAAATTTTACAACGCTTGAATCCGCCTAACAAAACGGCGTTTTGCGTAGCAACGCGCTCATCGTCATTAAACGCCGCCGGAACCGTAACAATGCATTCGTCCGTTATTTGTTCGGCTTGTTCGGGATATTCCTTTTTCAGTGAATTTACAATCGTACGAATAAAAAACGACGAGCATTCTTTCATGTCAAAAATTTGCGGTTGACTTTTACCAAACAAACCTGGAATTTCAAGCCTTGAATCGCCGCCCATACGAATTTTAACAGATATTGCAGTTTGTAAAGGACGATCGCCGGAAGAATACCTTTCTTTTGCGTAAATACCGGTGTAAACGCGCTTATTTTCAATATCAAAATAAAGTGCCGAAGGCAGGCAGTCATCCGTTACACTTTCGCCAATTTTTTTGTACTGGTGAATCGGGCAAGTTTCCAATGAATCAAGCGGTGATTCGCCGGAGTCTTCAGTTTGAATTACTGAAACTGTACTGTTTGTAGTTCCCAAATCAATTCCTACGTATAAGCCCATACTTTCACTCCTTCATTGAATTTGAATGTAAGTTGCCCTTGCCAAAACTTCATTATCGAAAACGTAAGCAGGAGCGGTTATTAAAATTTTTCCAAGCTTAAGATTTTCAATATAAGGCTCATGCTTTAAAATATTTTTTTCAGTAATTTCCAATTCCTGATTCACTTTATAACGAACTTCGACGCCCTGATTTTTTAAGAAATTTACAAGTATTGAAATTTGCGTACCTTCAGCCGCTTCAAAAAGTTTATGGACGCCGTCGCCGTAAAGTTTGAACAACTCTTTAATTATGGATTTACGCCCGCGCATTTCGCCTTCCTGCGCAGCAATTTTCTTTTCATTTTCGTATTTGGCAGTTAAATTTTTAATCAAAGTTTCTTGAGCGTTTAAATCCGGCAAGCGGCGTGCATACCAACGCGCGGCAAGCGATAACTGCTGTAAAATTCTTTCGCCGTATTCAGTCAACGTCTTCAAAGTTTCTTCGTCAGGATTTATTGCCGGAATATCTGATTGAGTTTGTAAATTTGCTGATTTTAAAATTGCGGCTATATCGTCAATTTTGCGCGGCAGACTTTGAAGAATTTCGGTACTTTCGTCGATACCCTGTACCTTTTTCTCAACGCCGGTTAATTTTTCTTCCAAGTTGCCAATATAATCTTGAAAATTATTGTCGATACTTTGTAAGTATTTGTTTAAAGTTTTTGGTAAAGCCGAAAAAGAATTTTTCTGTATCAAAATAATTGTTTGTAAAGATTTTTCGAGGGCTTGAAATTTTTTGTCTGTATGATTGTTGGTACTGACGCTGTAAAGGTTAATATCATTTTTAATACCAATTATATTATCGGCAATTTGTTTGAGATATTTTTCTTCAGATGAAGTGTCAGGATTTTTGACAGATTTTTTTTGAGGCGGCGTTTCAGTTTGTGAAACATTCGGCGGCGCGGTTGAAATTTCGGCGTTGTTTGAAGTATCAGACTTTTTGACAGATTTTTTTTGAGGCGGCGTTTCAGCTTGTGAAACATCCGGCGGCGCGGTTGAAGTTTCGGCGTTGTTTGAAGTATCAGAATTTACATTTTCAGCCATAGTTTATTCTCCTTTACAAATTAATTTTGCAATTTAAATTTTTTTCGACAAATTTTAAGCCGCAATAAATACCTGCGCCCTCGCCTACCATAAGTGAGGGATTATCGCCGGTTTCCGGCTCCTTGCCGAAATATTTTTTAAGTTTTTCTTGGACGGCGGGAATTTTACACGTGCCGCCGACCATAATAATTTTGTCGATATTTTGCCGCTTTAAATCTGTGTCAAATAAAGCCTCATCGAGTACATTTTCAATATCGACCAAAAATTCAACCGGCAGTTTCTCAAAATCTGCGCGAGAAAATTTTTCGTCCAATAAAAAATTGCCGCTTAAAGTACTTTCAAAAATTAAATCTGCCGAATCTGCCGCGCTTAAAATTTTTTTTGTATCAACGGCGCATTGGCGAATTTCAAAAATTTCTCTTTTCTGTTTAATCGCCGGTTGAATTTCCAAATTATAATTCGGAAAAGTCATTTGCAAGCGTTCAATAATTTTTTCAGTCAAAATATTATCAATATCAATCCCGCCAAATTTTTTTGAAATGTTGGTAATAAAATTAATTTCAAATTGACGGTTTAACGGACGGGCAAAGTCAAAAATACTTACCTTGCAAGTGTCGCCCAAATCGAACACCAAAATTTTTTCTGAATTGCCGACTTTAATTTTTTCGGTCATTCCAAAACTCAACGCCGCCGCCACCGGCTCTTCAATCAAACCGAGTACATTTAAACCCGCACGTTGCGCCGCGTGTTCAACGGCAGAAGAATTTTTAAAGTCAACAGGCACGGCAATAACCGCGCCGGAAATTTTTTGCCCGCCGAATTTTTTTTCAACATTTTCATTTATCCACGAAAAAATATCTTCAGCAATTTTTTCACTTTTAATTCTGCGCCCCAAAACAGGCAAGGCGAGTTTTCTTTCCAAGTAACTTTTAATTGAAAAAACGGCGTTATCGTAATTTTGACGGCTCTTTCTGATAGCGGGTTTACCTACAATTTTATTTCCGTTCGCCTCATAGTAAATGACGTTTGGAAAATCTTCAGCATCGCCAAAATCCCCCAATAAAACAGGAATTGCGCGGCGTTTATTTTCGTCCCATTTTGTAACAAAATTTGTTGAAGTACCAAAATCAATCCCCAAAAACAAACTCATTTTGCGCCTCCCTGTTGAAATTTCGCCACAATCAATTTTCCCTCTGAAATAATCCGCTCATTTGTGAAGGCGTAAGCATAACGCACAACCGCGCAAATAATATCTTTTTCTTGAGGATTTGAAGTTATAAATTTTTCGGCGGGAATGTACGGCTGATTTTCATCATAACGTCCGCCAATTTTTACATTGACTGTCATAACTCCCAAACTTGCCAAAATTTGATTCAGTCCATTCAAAAGCCAAGAGTACGCCGCGTCATTGGGTTTTTGGCGCAATTCGTCATACAGGGGGCGGAAAACTCTTTCAAGCAATTCTTTTTTGATAAATTCGCCGTAACATTTGCCCGCCGCGTCGCGCAGGTCTTCAATGTTGTTACAATTTTTAAGTTCTCTTTGCAAAGAATTTTTTAAGCCAAATTTTATATATCTTTTTGCCGTGTCTAAAAGTTTATTGCCCAAAGTATTAATCTTGTCTTGAAGATTTTTATTCATTGCGCCGTTATTCTGCAGAAAATTTTTTACTTTGCGTTGTAAATTTTCAAGGCGTTCGTTCAAATCGCCGTTAATTTTTTCAATGTCAGACGGCGAATTAATTTCAAGGTAAAAAGGCGGCGCGTCCGTTTGAATTATAAATTTTCGTATCCAATTTTTGTCCGCAATTTTGGAATTTGAATTTCTCTGCAAAATAATTCCTTTTGACAGACAAAACTTTTCAATTTCGCCGAGCAAAGTTGCCGCCGACGCCGGATTATATTTTTCAAGTTCCATTCAGACGCCCCCTACACTAAATTTATTTTAACTTGCGTTTGTTCAATGTTATTGCCCTGCTTGTCTTGAAGATTAACTTCAACGGCGAGTTCATATTCTTTCGTCAAATTAAAAGTTACAAAAACATCAACGCCGTATTTTTTCAACGGCGGCAAATTTGAAATTTGAAGTTTGCCGATATATTTAATATCGTCTTTCATTGTAAAACTAGCCGTACTGCCCGCCTTGCGCGTGTAACATTCAATTTGTAACTCTCTTTGAAAATCTTTTTGCAACGAATAAACCTGTTTGTTTTGAATTGGCAACGGCGAATTGGCGGGAATAATTGTATCGAATTTGTGATTTTTTAAGGCAACGCCAAAATCTGTCATGGTTTTGTTGAAAATTTTAATTTGTTTTGTAATTGCAGAATCCTGATTCCACTTTAAGTCGGCAAGCAACGCCGCGCCTTCAGCTATCAAAGTAGCGGGGTTTTTGTCAGAATAAGGTTGTTTGCCGAAATATTGTTTGACAAAATTTTGAATGCTCGGTATGGTTGACGTGCCGCCCGCCAAAATTACAACGTCAATATCTTGTGCAAAAAGTTTCGCGCGTTTCATAGTTTCATCTAAAGATTTTTTTGCGGCATTTATAAGCTCGTAAGTAATTTCTTCAAAATCTGCGCGAGAAAGTTCATATTCGACAAATGCAGTTTCATTCGGTTGTATAAAAAGTTCAACGTTTAAATTTTCGCTGTCAAAATTGGACAAGCGGCATTTCATATCTTCACAGGCTTCCCAAATTTTTAAATCATTTTTGATAAATTCTTCATGAGAAAGCCCTGAATTTTTTTCGTCAAACATATCAAGCGACTGATTATTTTGCAAAATTTCGCCGTCAAGTAATTTTTCTTTGAAGTCTTCAATCAACGCTTGAGTAAAATCTTCGCCGCCCAATTTTGAATCGCCGCCGGAAACTAAAGGAATAAAATTGTTGCCGGAAATTTTTAAAATTGTAACGTCGAAAGTACCGCCGCCAAAATCAAATACAAGGATTGTTTTTTCTGCATTTTCCAAATCAATCCCGTAAGCAACTGCCGCCGCCGTCGGCTCGCTCTCAAGTTCAATTTCTGTAAAACCGGCTTTTATTCCGGCGTCTTTAATTTCGTTGCGTTGTATTGGCGAAAATCCCTGCGGCACGGTAATAATTGCCTTTGTGACGTTGCCAATTTTTTTGCTGATTTCCTCGCGCAGATATTTAAAAAAAATCGCCGCGCCGTCCTTGCCGCTAAGTTGTAGGGATTGTGTCAAATTATTTTGCGGCAAAGGTCGATAAAAAATAAATTCTTGATAATTTTGAACTTGAAACTTATGCTCTTGCCACGAGGCTTTTTCTTCAACCAGATTATCATTTGAAAGCAGAATTGTATTGCCGCCGTCGTGAAAGAGTGCCACACTCAAAATTTTATTGTCGTTGCGGTCGTTGTTATTTTGATTGGCAGATTTAAATAAATCGTCTGTCAAAAGTTCCAAATGTGAATCTTCCATAGAAATAAATTTGCGGTGTTCGTCTATTGAACGCAAGGCAATTTCAGCTTCAGCCGCCGTTGCAGGTACACTTTTTCTGCGCGCCAATTCTTCATAAACAGTTTTTGGAATTAAAATTTCAACGTCATTACCAAAATTTTCCAAAATACGCGGCTCTGCAATAAAAATATTTGTGTCGATAATGTACTTTGTTTTTGGCGGAATTTCAAATTGAAAAGTTTGTGTTGAATTTTCGCCGATACGTCGTTTAAAATGTTTGAAAAGCGCGTCCGGATAAATCACGCCGCGTCTTAGTGCTTTGTTGCCGTAAATCCATTTATCTTGCGCCGCTCCCTTAAAATATATCGCCGACGGTATAAGCCGTTCATTGTCAATTTCAAGAAATTTATATTTGCCGTTTTGAAAATAAGCCACGACCGAATTGCTCATTCCAAAATCAATTCCAACTGCTAACGTATTATCTGAATCCATAAAAAATCAACCTTTCCTTGAAAATCATTTTGGTTTAATATTCTTTAGCTTGATTGTAATTCCTTTTGAAATGAAAATTTCGGCAACGCGGCAAATTGACATTTTAAAATTAAATATCTTGCCAAAAATTTAAAGCTGATTTAAAATTTAACCCTTGAATTATGTTTGCTATAAAATAGTGTTGAAGTTATAATTGGGGAGGAAAAAAAATTGATACTTGAACGCCTTGAAAAATTGCCGGTCGGTTCATTCCATTACAAATTGTTAATTGTAACGGGATTGGGTTGGTTATTTGATTCAATGGATACGGGGTTAATTTCATTTGTATTGCCGGTGCTGGCGAAAGAATGGGGCTTGACGCCGGAACAAGTCGGCTGGATTGGAAGTATCGGCTTGATAGGAATGGCACTTGGCGCGGTACTTGCCGGAACTGTAGCTGACAGATTGGGGCGAAAAAAAGTTTTTGCGGCGACGGTAATTTTGTACAGTGTATCAACAGGACTTTGCGCGGTGGCGTGGAGTTACGAAAGTTTATTAGTTTTCAGATTTTTGGTAGGATTCGGCTTGGGCGGCGAATTGCCTGTAGCTGCAACTTTAATGAGCGAATACGCGCCTTCACATTTGCGCGGCAGATTTATAGTTTTGCTTGAAAGTTTTTGGGGGATAGGCTGGCTTGTGGCGGCGTGCATTTCCTACTTGTTAATTCCGGAATTCGGATGGCAAATTGCATTTTGGATTGGCGCACTTCCGGCGGTCTACGTGTTTTTAATTCGCCTGCATATGCCGGAGTCAATTCGCTACTTAATTTCCAAAAATAAAATCGACGAGGCAAAAGAAATAATTTTATCGTTGGAACAAAAATTGGAAGTCAAAAGTGAACCGTTTGCAGATAAATTAAGCGCGGCAGAATTAGGCACTGAAAAAACGGCGCAACCAAAATTTTCCAGTTTATGGTCGCCGCAATTCCGCACAAGAACAATAATGTTATGGCTTGCGTGGTTTGGAATTGTCTATAGCTATTACGGAATTTTTATGTGGTTGCCTTCAATAGTTTTTGCGCAGGGATTCGCAGTTGTCAAAACTTTTGAATATGTTTTGGTAATGACGCTCGCGCAGTTGCCGGGCTATTATGCGGCGGCGTGGCTTGTTGACATAATCGGGCGTCGTTATACTTTATCGCTGTTCCTGTTAATGTCGGGCGTTTGCAGTTACTTTTTCGGCAACGCGGCAGATCCGACAGAATTATTAATGTGGGGCGCGGCAATGAGTTTCTTCAATTTGGGCGCGTGGGGCGTAATTTATACATATACGCCGGAAATGTATCCTACTTCAATTCGTGCGTTAGGTTCCGGCTGGGCGGCAGGATTCGGCAGAATCGGCGGTATGTTAGCTCCAATGTTGGTCGGTGTACTTTTGGCTAACGGCGTGCAAATGAATTGGATTTTTGCAATGTTTGCATCGGTGTTTGTTATAATTTCTGCGGTTGTACTTGGATTGGGAATTGAAAGTAAACAAAAATCACTTGAAGAAATTGGAGAAGTTGCAGTTTCTAAAGTTTAATGTTATAAAACAATTTGTAAAATTAGCCCGTCATCGATTTTCACCGGACGAAAGATTTTCTTTGGTACTTTCTTTTTATAAAGAAAGTACATTTAAAAATTAAAGATTAAAAATTAAAGGGAGCGGATTAAATTGAAAACAATAATTGCGCCGTCGATACTTTCGGCAGACTTTGCACATTTGGCGGAGGAATTGAAAAAAGTTACAGACGCGGGCGCAGAGTACATTCATATTGACGTAATGGACGGTTCATTTGTACCTGAAATTACGATTGGCGCGCCGGTTGTAAAAAGTTTGCGCAAAACTTCACAGGCGGTTTTCGACGTTCATTTAATGGTTGAACATCCTGAAACGCAAATAAAATCTTTTGCAGACGCGGGCGCAGATATTATAACTTTCCACGTTGAGGCGGCTAAACACCCGCACAGAATTATTCAGCAAATTCACGAACTCGGCTGCAAAGCGGGCGTTGCACTTAATCCCGGTACTTCACTTTCAATGGTTGAGGAACTCGTTGAAGATTCGGATATGATTTTAATCATGACGGTAAATCCCGGCTATGCGGGGCAAAAATTTATTGATTCAATGCTTGGCAAAATTCATATGCTTTATCACATGATTGAAGAAATGGAAACTGAATGCGATATTCAAGTGGACGGCGGGATTAACGCCGAAACTTCCGTACTTGTACGAGAAGCAGGCGCAAATATTTTAGTGGCAGGCAGTGCGATTTTCGGCGCGGCTGACGTTGCACAAGCTATTAAAGATATTCGCGGCAAAGAAATTCATCATCACCATCACCACCACGAGGATTAAGAAAATGATTTTTGACAGTCACAGTCACACAAAATTTTCAGCTGATTCAGAAATGTTGGCGGCGGACGCAATTTCACGCGCCGAAAGTTTAGGGCTCGGAATTATTTTTACTGAACACTACGATTATAAATTGCCCGGCGAAGTCGATTTTACTTTTGACGCGGCGGAATATATGAACGAATACAAAAAATTTCGCAGCGATAAAGTTAAACTCGGCGTTGAAATTGGCTTGCGTAAATCTGCGCGACAGCAAAATAAAAATTTCCTCGCGCAGGCGAATTTTGATTTGGTTATTGGCTCAATTCACGTTGTGGACGATATGGATATTTACAATCCCGCCTATTTCGCCAACAAAGATAAATTGACCGCTTACAAAAAATATTTCGATACAATGATTGAAGAAATTACCGTTGCAGATTTTGACGTTTTGGGACACATTGATTATATTTGCAGGGTTGCGCCGTACGAAAACGCCGAAATTGACGAAGAAAATTTTAAATCTGAAGTTGACGAAGTTTTAAAGATTTTGATTGAGCGCGGAAAAATTTTGGAATTGAACACGCGGCGGCTAAATAATAAAATCGCCGTACAGGGGCTGCAATGGGTCTACAAGCGTTATAAAAGTTTCGGCGGGGAATTTGTCACGATTGGTTCGGATGCGCACACTGTGAACGCTGTAGGGGCTAATTTCGGCGTTGCCTTAGACTTTGTTCAAAAATTAGGATTAAAAATTTTCCCTAATCCCTAAATTTCGACTGAAGGGAGTTTTTTCAATGGATTATCTATTAGTAATGTTAGCAACCGTTGCAACGATATTTGGCGGCAAGGCTTTTTGGGATTGGAAAAAAAATCGCACGCCGCAACTTGACTTGGAAGAATTGGAAGAAGACCGCGCCGAATATCTGCAAGAAAATTTTGACAAGGCGATGGACGATTTTAAATTTATCGAAGAAGCGCGCAAAAATATTTCTGACAGGGAACTTGCCGCGCAACTTGCAAGGATGCAGCGCGTTGCAAAAAAACTTCTGGCTAATCTTGAAAAAAATCCCGAAAGAATCCCGCTTGCTTACAAGTTCATTGATTATTATCAAGATCGCGCAGTTAAAATCGTCAAGCAATATCAAGAATTGGAAGAAACCGAACTTTCAACCGACCGCATACGCGATTTAAAGGAAAGAATGAAATTGACACTTTCCGCACTTGATGACGCTTACGCCGACCAATTTGAACACGTCCTCAACGATCAAATTATTTCTGCAGACGCCGAATTGAAAGTTATGCAACAACAACTTGACGCTGAAGGAATTAAGCGAAAGACTGTCGATATTGGCGAAGTTGACGAATACGGCAACGTTAGAATCGATACAGATTTACTTAATCAACCTTTAGGCGGTGTTGCCGGTTCCGAATTAAAAAATTTGCCCGTTGGAACTATTCCAAGTGTACGAAGTCCGCGCAGAAACCGCCGCGCAAATTATGAAAATGACGATTTACAAACTTTCCCTGAAGAGGAACGCCCGCAAATTATCCAGAAAAAACTTGTACAATCCGCGCTTGCAATTTTTTTAGGATCGCTCGGCGCGCACAAATTTTATCAAGGAAAAACTTTGCAGGGCGTGCTGTACCTTTTGTTTTTCTGGACAACTTTACCGACGTGGATTAGCTTTATTGAAGGCGTGCGCTATTTATTTATGCCGGTCGAAGATTTTTATGAACAGTACATTAAAGACGATAAAAACAGGCATTAGGCAAAAGTAAAGAGGCAATAGGTAAAATCCTACTGCCTCTTTTTAATTTGAATTTTTAAAATCAATCAAGAATTAAAGCCTTGTTTTTGAGAATTTCCAAGCCTGGTGCACAAGCCGCACAATCGCAGAATTTAGCCGTTAAAAATCCACAAAAAATTTTCTTATATTTTAAAAATATAAATAAAAAATTTCAGTCAAGAATTAAAGCCTTGTTTTTGAGAATTTCCAAGCCGGGCGCACAAGCCGCACAATCGCAGAATTTAGCCCCGCTTGCCTTGAGTTCGTCAGCGTGCGCGGCGAATTTTTTTGCGCCTTCCTCGCCGAAAAGTTGCGCGGGAATTTCAGAATGTGCAAACGCCACAAGGTGTTCAATATCTGTAACGTCGCCTTCGAGTTCGGCAATGAGTTTTTGGGCGGCGGCTTTTTCGTCTGCAGTTCCTATGGCGTCAAGCCAATTCTGCCCTGCCTCTTTCAAGCCCGCGTAGCAACTGGGCGCGGCAATCATTTTCTTTGCAAGTTCGATAATATCGCCTTTTTTCAAAATCAACACTCCTTAAAATTATTTTTCTTTGGGAAAGTATTTATCCATGTAGGTTTTAAATTTTTCGGCGCGGCTGTCTCCTTCGCGGGCTTCGGCAGTCAATTTTTCGTGAACTTCCGCGCTTAAATCCTTTAGAATATCTTCATTCGCCAAAATTAATTGTGCAACGATAGAACGCCCCGCCGCAATTCCCGCTTGCAGTGCTTCAGGGTCTGCTTTCAAGTTTTCGACGGCGGCTTTTAATTGTTCGTTCGTATCGTCAATTTTTGCAAGTGAACTGAAGAATTTTTCAAAATTTTTTTCGACGTAAGCATTTTGTTCTTCGGTTGTCATTGTGAGATATTGGCGAAATTCCGGCTCTTTTTCTTTAAGTTTCGAGTCAATTTTATTCCCCAAAAACATAATACCGACAATTCCCAAAACTGCCAAAACGCCGATAATCATAAAAATTTTTTTCAACATTTTTTATTAAACTCCTTTAACTTGCTTGATTTTTTGTTAAAGATTTTTTTGCAACTGCAAGCATTAATTTAATTCTGTTGAGTTGATTGACTTCAGAACTTCCGGCGTCGCAGTCAATCGCCACGATATTTGCGCCGCTGTAACTTTCGCGCAGATTGTGCATAACGCCCTTACCGGTAATGTGATTCGGCAGGCAACCGAACGGCTGAAGGCAAACAATATTATCAACTCCTTCTTCGATAAGTTTAACCATTTCGCCCGTTAAAAACCAGCCTTCACCCGCCATGTTGCCGGTTGAAACGTGACGACTTGCAAGCGCGGCAGTTTCTTTGATTGAGTAGGGGGCGCGGAAATGAATTGAATCTTTCAGCGCGTTTTTCATGGGGCGGCGGAAAAATTCCATAAGCTGAATAAACATTTCGCCGAAAAATTTATTTTTACGACTGCCGCCCAAAAGTTTCTGCCTAACAGCTGAATCATACGCCGAATATAAGAAAAAGTCTACAAAGTCAGGCATTACAACTTCTGCGCCTTCAGCCTCCAAAACTTTTTCAAGCTGATTATTTGCTATTGGGTGATATTTTACCAAAATTTCCCCTACAATTCCAACTTTCGGCTTTTCCAAACTTTCGTCAATCTGAATTTTATCAAACTGCGCGACGAAATTTTTAACATTGCGCCGAAAACTTAAATAATTGCCGTTGACTAAATCAGCCTTTGCAAGCGTCATACAATCTTCAAAAAGCCTGTCAGTTTCGCCGCGCCGCAATTCGTACGGGCGCATTCTGTTTGAAACATTCATCAGTAAATCGCCGTAAATCGACGCCTTAATTGCGTCCATCAAACAATCATTTGAAAGTACAAAATCATCAGTTTCAAGCCCGTAACAGGCGAAAACCGGCACTTGTCCGAATCCCGCAAATTTCAACGCGCGCCGCAAAACTGAAATATAATTCGTGGCTCGACACGCGCCGCAAGTTTGAAAAAGTACAATCGACGTGTTGTCAACGTCATAATCGCCGGATTTTAACGCGCTCAAAAGTTGTCCAATTACAACAATAGCAGGGTAGCACATATCGTTATTGACGTAGCGTAAACCTAAATCTATTGCGGCTTTATCAGGCAACGGCGGAATTTCGACGCGGTAGCCGTATTTTTTTAAAACGGCTTGAATTAAATCAAAGTGAATAGGTGCCATTTGCGGCGCAAGGATTGTATGAGTTTTTTTACAATCAGCAGTAAAACGCGGGCGCGGTTGAATTTCAATTTCTTGGTAGGCAACGGGGATTTTTCTTTTCAGGGCGGCTAAAAGTGAACGTAAACGAATACGCGCCGCGCCCAAATTTGAAACTTCGTCAAGCTTAATCATCGTGTAAATTCTGCCGTGACTTTCAAGAATTTCTTTGACTTGCTCGGTAGTTAAAGCGTCTAAGCCACAGCCAAACGAACTAAGCTGAATCAAAGTAATATTTTGGTGTTCGGTTGCAAAGTGCGCCGCGTGATACAGGCGGGCGTGATAACTCCACTGATTGACAAGCGAAATATTTTTTGACTTCGTCGGCAAATGGTAAATCATATCTTCAGAAATTATCGGCAGGTTGTAAGATTGAATCATTTCTGAAATACCGTGATTAATTTCCGGGTCAATGTGATAGGGACGTCCGACAAGTAAAATTGCCTGTTCGCCCGTGCGTTCAATTCGCTTTAAAATTTCTTCGCCGAATTTTTTAACGTCATTGCGGTAATTTTCAAGTTCAATTTCCGCCGCGTCGACTGCCGCCGAAATTTCTTTTTCAGAAATATTTTCAGATTTAAATTCTTCGACAAGCCGCCTTTTTAATTTTTTCATATCGTGGACGGGCAAAAACGGCTGAATAAATTTAATATTTTTTTCCTTGAGAATATCCATATTGCCGCGGATATTTTCAGGATAACTTGCAACGATCGGGCAGTTATAAAAATTATCTGAACGTGTGTCAAAATTGTAAGGCTCGCAGGGATAAAAAATTTTGTCAACGCCGCGCTCAATTAAATCCATAATGTGCCCGTGCGCCAATTTAGCCGGGTAGCAAAGTGAATCGCTCGGAATTGTTGCCATTCCTTTATAAAAAAGTTCGGCGTTAGACTTTCCCGAAAGTTCGACGCGGTAACCCAACTTTGTAAAAAATGTGTACCAAAATGGATAATCCTCGTAAATATTCAGCACGCGCGGAATACCAATTTTGCCTCGCGCAGGATTTTCAAGCGGCTTGTAATCGAAAAGTCTTTTGTACTTGTACTTATAGGCGTTCGGAATTTCGGATTGAGCTTTGGGCTTGCCGCCCGCGCCTCGTTCGCAACGGTTGCCCGTGAAGTATTTGCCGCCGTCGGGAAATTTTTGCATGGTTATCAAACAGTTGTTGCCGCAACGCCCGCACCTGTAAGACTTTGTAACAATTTCAAAATTTGTAAGTTCATCTGCTGAAAGAATTTTTGAGTTTTCGCCGTTGTCATTTTCCAACGCAAGAATCGCCGCGCCGTATGCGCCCATAAGTCCCGCAATGTCAGGGCGAATAACTTTTTTATTTAAAATTTCTTCAATCGAACGTAAAACCGCGTCATTGTAAAAAGTGCCGCCCTGTACAACAATATTTTCGCCCAAATCCTCAACGTTGCGAAGTTGCATAACTTTGAACAGCGCGTTTTTGATTACAGAAAGCGCAATTCCCGCCGAAATATCGTTGACGCTTGCGCCTTCCTTTTGCGCCTGTTTAACTTTTGAGTTCATGAAAACTGTACAGCGCGTGCCTAAGTCAACGGGCGCGTTTGAAGTCAACGCCTTATTTGCAAAATCGCCGACGCTCATATTTAAGCCCTGCGCGAAATTCTGAATAAAACTGCCGCAACCTGCGCTGCAAGCCTCATTCAAAGTAATGTTGCCAATCGTGCCGTCTTTTACGAAAAAGCATTTCATATCTTGCCCGCCAATATCCAAAACAAAAGAAACTTCAGGGCAAAATTCCTGCGCCGCGCACAAATGGGCGAATGTTTCAACTTCCGAGCCGTCCGCGTGCAACGTCGCCTTCACAATCGCTTCACCGTAGCCGGTAGTAAAAACTTTTGCAACTTCAACATTCGGCGGCAAATTTTTATACAATTTTTGAATTTGATTTACAACAGTTTTTAAGGGCGAGCCGCCGTTAGATTTATAATCAGTGTAAAGGACTTCCTTATTTTTGCCAATCGCGCAGATTTTCGTTGTAGTTGAACCCGCGTCAATTCCAATAAAAATTTTTCCGACGTAATTTTTTAAATCGCCGCGTTTAACTTTTGCCGAATCGTGGCGCGTGCGGAAATTTTTATAATCATCTTCATTTTCAAACAAAGAATTTAAATTACTTTTAACTTTTGCCTCTTGCCTGCTGCCTTCCAAAGATTTTTCCAATTCGACAACCGAAAAATTTTGTGCCTCGTCAGAAAGTGCCGCGCCCGCCGCAACAAAATAATTCCCGTTATCGGTATTGACAACTTGCTCCGGCGAAAGTTTCAGCGTTTCGATAAATCTTTTTTTGAGTTCAGGCAAAAAGTGCAAAGGTCCGCCCAAAAATGCAACCACGCCTTCAATAGGTCTGCCCTGCGCGAGGTTGCCTATCGTCTGATTAACAACCGCCTGAAAAATTGAAAGTGCAATGTCAGCTTTTTTTGCGCCGTCATTCATCAAGGCTTGAATGTCAGTTTTTGCAAAAACGCCGCAACGTGAAGCGATTGTGTAAATCTGTTTGCCTTTTTCAGCCAAAGAATTTAAGCCGAGCGCGTCAGTTGAAAGGAGGCTTGCCATGTGGTCAATAAATGAACCCGTGCCGCCCGCGCAAACGCCGTTCATTCTAACTTCAGACGCGCCTTTCAAGTAAATAATTTTTGCATCTTCGCCGCCGAGTTCAATAACCGTATCAGTTTTTGGAATAAATTCCTCAACTGCAGTTTGACAGGCGATAACTTCTTGAACAAACGGCAGGGAAATTTTTTTGGCAATTCCCATACCCGCCGAGCCTGCCAATGCAATTTTGAATTTTGTTTCGCCGACAATATTTTTCAGCGTCGATAAAGTATTTGTCAACGCAGTACCAATTTCTGAAAAGTGCCGCGAATAATCCTTGTGAAGTATTTTTTGTTCGTCGTCCATGACAACATATTTAATCGTCGTGGAGCCGATGTCAATTCCGACTTTCATAAATTTTTCACCTCTATATAATTTTATAATTCTGCCTTGTCAATGTCAATGAAACTTGCCGCGCTAAAAATTTTCCTTTATAATTTGTAAAAAATTTAGTGTGGTGATTTTATGAATTACAGAGAAAAATGGTTTGCAGCAAATAAATCAGATCACGGCTGGTACACCTGCGCGAAGTGCGGTAAAAAAATTCACAAGTGCGACGCCGATATAGATCACATTATACCGCAAAAATACGGCGGCAGTGATGAACTTTATAATTTGCAGTGTATGTGCAAGCATTGCAACCGCTCCAAGCAGGCAAAATTAAAGGGCGTGGCGTCAAACTTGGTAAAGCACAACGTTAAACGCGCCGCCAATAAAGTTTTGGATAATCTTAAAGCTAAACTGAAATAAAGACGTCGAATAAAACTTGACAATTTCTATCAAAACTTGTAAATTACTTTGCGGAGGTTAGAGCCGTACTTAGTTTTCAATTTTTTTTTGTGCGGCGAAATAAAAATATGAATCTTAATGAAGGTCTTGCAAAGGATAAAGTTATTTTTGACGCAATAGAAAACGAACTTAACAGGCAACGCAACAATCTTGAAATGATTGCTTCTGAAAATATAGTCAGTAAAGCCGTAATGGAAGCGCAGGGTTCGGTTTTAACTTTGAAATATGCTGAAGGTTATCCTGCCAAAAGGTATTACGGCGGCTGTAAATATGTTGACGTAGTCGAACAAACTGCGATTGACAGAGCAAAAGAACTTTTCGGCGCAAATTTCGCCAATGTTCAACCGCACTCCGGCGCGCAAGCAAATATGGCTGTCTTTATGGCGTTGTTGAATCTCGGCGATACGGTTTTGAGTATGAATTTAACAGACGGCGGGCATCTTTCGCACGGTATGAAATTAAATTTCAGCGGCAGATATTTTAATGTTGTTCCTTACGGCGTCAGCAAAGAAACTGAAACGATTGACTATGACGCGCTGGAAAAATTAGCCGTTGAATGTCAGCCGAAATTAATTATAGCGGGCGCATCCGCCTACAGCCGAATTTTGGATTTTGAAAGATTTTCAGCCATTGCCAAAAAAGTTGGCGCGTATCTTATGACAGATATTGCGCACATTGCGGGGCTTGTAGCAGGCGGCGTTCATCCTTCGCCAATGCAATTTGCAGACATTGTTACCACTACCACTCATAAAACTTTGCGCGGACCTCGCGGCGGCTTGATTCTTTGGAACAACGAAGAATTTACAAAAAAAATTAACAGTGCGGTTTTTCCCGGCACTCAAGGCGGACCTTTAATGCACGTTATCGCAAGCAAGGCGGTTGCACTTGGTGAAGCGTTGCAGCCGGAATTTAAAGACTACGCCGCGCAGATTGTCAAAAATGCAAAAACTTTAGCTGCTAAACTTGCCGCCGATGGTTTCAGAATTGTTTCCGGCGGCACAGACAATCATTTAATGCTTGTCGATTTAACAAGCAAAAAAATTACCGGCAAAGAGGCTCAAGCACTTTTGGAAGATGTAAATATTACCGTCAACAAAAATACAATTCCTTTTGAAACTTTAAGCCCGTTTGTTACAAGCGGTATTCGTATTGGTACGCCCGCACTTACCACGCGCGGCTTTAAAGAAAATGATATGAATGAAGTTGCAGATATTATTTCACTTGTTTTGAATAATCCTGCTGACGAAGATAAAAAAGTTGCGGCGCGTGAACGTGTAGCCGCCCTTTGCAAAAAATACCCGCTCTATTAAAAATATTATTGTGACTTTCAAAAAAATAGCGGCAGGCTCCAAATAGAGGGCTTGCCGTTTTTAGTTTGCCAAAAATTTTATTTGATTGAGTCGATAGCAGATTTTATTTTTGTGGCGACGCCGGAAATTTTTTGTAGCGGCGTTGAACAGGCGGCAACGCGGACGCCCAATTTCAAGGGTACAGCGAAAATTAAATCTTCCTGAAGTTTTTGACAGACGGCGGCGGGATTTTCAGTTGGAACTGCGATAAAGAATCCGCCCTTGTAGGGTACAATCTGCAAGCCGCAATTTTTGGCTTCCTTAACAAAAATTTCTGCGCGAGCATTTACCATTTCACGCAAATTTTTTTGGTCTGCCGTCAAACTTTCACTCAAAATTTTATCGCCGTTAATCTTTGTGAATAAAACCTGCGCGCCGTGATTTATATTCGACCAAACGGCGCGGCTGGAATATTTATTTGTGTCGTTAAATTCGTCAATAATTTCTTTGCTTGAAGAAATTGCCGCCAATGCTCCGCAACGTTGCCCGTAAAGCGTAAAACTTTTTGACATACTAAGCGCAACCATAACCAAAAGATTTTCCGGCAGGTTTTTAAATTTTTCCATAAAGCCCCATGCAACTTTTTTATCGCCGGCAAAATCTATGTAGGCAATGTCAACCAACAAATTAATTTTCTTGCCGCCCGTCGCGCAGGTTTTCAACACTTCCAAAACTTTATCCCATTCCGAATCGCTCAAAGAATAACCCGTCGGATTGTGAGCGGGGGAATTTATAATTACTAACAGGGAATTTTGCGCGGCTAAAATTTCTTCAACCTTCGCGGAAAAATTTTCTATGTTGAAATGTTTATAATCATCGTCGAATAATTTAAAAGTGTCAAAAATTTTGGCGGTCTCGTTGCAGATAACTTTGTAAGTTCCCCAACACCAATCTGAAGTCAAAACTCTTTCGCCGCGCTCGGCGTAGTTTGCAATGGCGTGATGAATTGCGCCCGTGCCGCCGGAAGTTGCAACCGCGCCGAAATATCCTGCAAAATCTGTATCGCCGAAAATCTGCCGCTTTACGCCTTCAATATAATCTGCGCGACCGGAAATTGGCGCGTAAGACATAAAATCAATTATTGCCATTTCACGAAAAACTTTTTCAACCGTCGGCATAACAGATAATTTTCCGGCGTTGTCAAGTACAGTACCGATTGTGGCGTTTGTAACTTTTTCCGCGCCGAATTTTGCTGTTGCCGCCTTGCAAGCCGCGTTTGCCTCAAAAATTGGATCAATTAATTTTCTGTTGACTGCGTGAGTTGCCGCCATATTTTTTATCATTTAAAATAATTCTCCCTTCAATATTTTCAACGGCGATTATAACATTTTGATAGACTTTAGCAAAATTTTTTACAAATGTATTCACGTATTCAAAAAATCCCCGACTTTAAAAGTTGGGGATTTCAATAAATTGTTGGCAAGTAACCGCCGTTATATTTATCAATAATAATTTTCCACGCGGCGTCATTGTTAATTTCAACGCCGTTAAATTTGTATTTTAAATTACCGCTGTAAAGTTCCGCCTCAATTCCAAAAAGTGCAAATGCTTTTTGAAGGGCGTTAATATCGCGGTTGCCGGTGCGTCCGAGTAAAACGCCCAAATCTTTAAATTTGCGAATGTCAGATTCAATCAGCGAAAAATTCATCGTGAATGCTGTTGACAGCCTCAATAAGTTGAGAACCTTTAATTAAACAAGAAACGCTAATTTCTGAAGTGCTGATAATGTCAATGTTTACGTTTGCCCTTGCAAGCGCGCCAAACATACGCGCAGCAACGCCCGGACTTCCCAACATTCCCGCGCCGACGATTGAAACTTTTGCAACGTCTTCTTCAACCAAAACGCCAATAGCATTAATTTTTTCGGCTACAACGTCAACAACTTTTTTGGCTTCCGGCAAATCGTCAATAGCGATTGTGAAAACCATATCTGTAATATTTTTTTCGATATTGCGAATACTTTGTACAATCATATCAACGTCAATGTTAGCATCTGCAAGCGCAGAAAAAATTGTATGAGCAATTCCCGGCGTATTCGACACGCCCAATACCGCAATTTTTGCAACTTTCTGATCGTGGGCAACGCCTCTAATTTCAAAATCTTTATCTTCCAAAGTATAGTCCTCCCTGATAATCGTACCGGTTGTATTTGTGAAGGTTGAACGAACGTGAATAGGGATATTAAAATATTGCCCCATTTCGACTGAACGCGGATTCATAACGCCCGCGCCGAGCCGCGCCATTTCCAACATTTCAACGTAGGTAATTTCTTTCATACGGCGGGCATTTTTTACAATACGAGGATCAGCCGAATAAACGCCGTCAACGTCAGTAAAAATTTCGCATTCGTCAGCCTTTAACGCGCCCGCAAGTGCAACCGCTGAAGTATCACTGCCGCCGCGCCCTAAAGTTACGGGATCGCCAAATTTATCTGCGCCTTGAAAACCGGCAACAACTACAATATTTCCTTTGTCAAGTTCTTCATGAACGCGGCGCGGGTTTATCCCCAAAATTCTGCCTTTCGTATGAACTGAATTTGTTCTCATTCCAATCATTGAGCCGGTTAAAGAAATTGCCGGTTGCCCCAATTTTTGAAAAGCCATTGCCAAAAGTGCTATTGAAACTTGTTCGCCCGTCGTTAAAAGCATATCCATTTCGCGCAGATATTGCGCCTTGTACGGTTGGTTATCAATTCCTTCAGCTAAAGTTATAAGATTATCGGTAGAATCGCCCATTGCCGAAACTACAACTGCTATTTTATCGTCAGGTTTTTTTTCGCTTAAAATTCGTTTTGCCACGTTTAAAATCTTGTCCGTCGTGGCAACTGAACTGCCGCCGAATTTTTTTACAACGAGAGCCAATTTAACTGCCTCCTTGAATCAAACTTGCGCTATTGTAGCAAAGTTTTTTATTCCAGTCAAAATTCTAAAATGTATTCATAAATGTACTTTCTTTTTTTCAGTCGCAAAAAAAGAAAGTACCAAAGAAAAAGTGCTTTTACGCGCCCGTCAGGATTTTTCGCGTCAAAGGTTGCAATTATTCAAAATCAACACCGCGTTTGCCCACTCTTCCCTAATTCTTACGCCCAACTAAAAACCGATGACGGGCTTTTCATTAAAACCATTAGCTCTAATTCAATTACTTTTTTATTCAGACAAAGCCAAATTTGAATTAAAATAGCGCGGATTATTTGAAACTTCCTCGCCTACCCAATCAGGAATTTTTACAAATTCATCCAGCGAATTTATTTCAACTTCTGCCAATATCAAGCCCGTGTGCCGCCCCTCAAAAATATCTACTTCCCACGTGTGTCCGGCGTAGTCAATTTTGTAACGCACTTTCTTTAAAATATTCGGCGCGCAAAGTTTTAAAATTTCTTCAGCATCCGCAACCGGTATTTCGTACTCAAACTCTTGGCGTACAATTCCGATATTTGCACTTTTTATTGTCAAGTAGCCGCGATTTTTTTTAATTCGCACGCGCACAATCTTATTCGGCTCGGTTGAAAGGTAGCCCTGCGCTATTCGTTCGCCGCCGCTAAGTTTCAGCTTAACCACTTTTTTCACGTCAACCAAAAATTTTCTTTCAATTTCTAACGCCATTTCAAAAACCTCCTTTGCTTAAGTTTTCATTCTACTTTCACAAATTTTAATCGTCAACTTAAGAAAAATTATTAACCTGCGCGAAAAAATTTTTTCGTTGATAAAAATCTTAAAGGCTGGTAAAATTACGGCATATTTTGGAAAGGAGAAATTTTGGCGTGGCATATGAAGCACTTTACACGCGCGGGCGACCTAAAATTTTTGCACAGCTTATCGGGCAAGAACACATTGTAAGCGCGTTGACGCGGGCAATTTCCGGCAACAGACTTTCTCACGCTTATTTATTGGTAGGGACGCGCGGCACCGGCAAAACTTCGACTGCAAGACTTTTGGCAAAGGCGATGAACTGCGAAAGAGTTTTGGACGCGCAAAAAAACGGTACAACATTGACGGCGGCTGAAATTCCCTGTAACAAATGTGATTCGTGCAAATCGATTGATTCTTCGCCGGATAACGTTGAATTCGACGCGGCGTCAAATCGTTCAGTCGAGGATATAACGCGGCTTTTATCGACGGCGTATCTTGCACCGCTGCAGTCAAAAGTTAAAACTTTCATAATTGATGAAATTCATATGCTGTCAAATGAGGCGATAAATTCAATTTTAAAATTAATCGAAGAGCCGCCGCCGAACGTAGCATTTTTTTTGGCAACAACCGAATTAAATAAAGTTCCAATGACAATTCGGTCGCGCTGTCAAGTTTTGAATTTCAGATTAATACCGCAGGAAGTAATTGCACCGTACTTGTTGAAACTTGCAAAACGTTTGGAAGTCGAATTGGAAGAAGACGCGGCTAAAAAAATTGCGCGGCTTGCCGCCGGTTCAATGCGCGACGCCATGACTTACCTTGACCAATGTTACGCAATGGCTGACAAAAAAATTTCGCTTGAAGACGTCAACAACACTTTAGGCTTGGTTTCTGATTCAGATTTAGACGAAATTATTTCTGCCGTAAAATCGCAAGACCGCTCGAAAGTTGCGCGGGCGATTAACTTAGCTTTTCGCTCCGGTTTATCGTCAATTTCCATTGCTGAAGCGTTGATAACGCGGCTTAGGGATTTAGAATTTGAAACTTTGAACAGCCGCCAAAATTCGCAGTTTCAAAACTTGGATAATTTTGTTGACGCCGTGCGCCGTGCTATTTTTGAAATGCAAAATTCCGGTATTCCGGATATAATTTTGGAAATGACATTATTAAAACTTGCCGCGCCGCAAATTGTTTCTGCGCCGGTAACCGTTCAAACAATCCCCGCCGCGCCAAAAGGTTTTACCGGCAATTTTGACGAAGATAGAAAAATTTTCTATAATATCGTTGAAAAATTGCCAACGTCTTTGAAACGGATATTGGAAAACGCCGCCTTTAAAAATTTTGCTGACAGCGTTTTGAAATTGGGATTTAACAAAAATTATTTTAAAGTTTTCGATGGTTCACGGCAACAATTTGAAGATTACCTCGCGCAGCAATTCGGCACGAAAATTACGGTTGAAACTGTGCTTGACGAAAATTCGCAATTTGACAAAGTAAAAGAATCAGACAAAAAATTTTTGCAGGATTCCATGAATATTTTTAAGGCTGAAAGTTTTACCAAAATTGACGGCGATTAAATTTTTTCATTCTTGACGAAAATTTAAATTTGACAAAGTGAAAGAATCCGGCAGAAAAATTTTGCGGGATTCTATGAATATTTTTCAAAATAATGATTTTATTCTATAAGGCGTGAACAGTATGAAACGCCGTTATTGACCGTGTTTTAAAAATATCCTAAAATATTTTTAGCGGTTAGACTTCCGCTTTAACAAAAATGTAATTACAATCAACGGTCTTAGAGCCGTTCAGGCGGAGTACTTCCCCCTCGCCGCAGCGCGACATTTAGCGACTTTGTCGCTGGAC
>CALDHY010000095.1 GCA_937901445.1 uncultured Selenomonadales bacterium | reverse complement strand
CGTACCCGCCAATAGTAAGGTCCTGCATAAGGGCGGCTGTATTCGTCATACAAACTGGATTGATCTTGCGTTTTTTGACGCCACAAACTGTCCGGCGAAGGCGCAATATCGTTTTCAACCTTCGGCGGGTGATTCAAAAGTTCAACTTCATACTGCGGCGCGTCGTGAATCGGTATCCAACTGTAAGCATGATAAATCGGTTGCGGCTTATAGTCGATAAAATCAAAATCATTTATGAGCGGGCAATTCGGCGGCGTCAAACTTTCATCAATGCAAATTAATTCGGCGTTGCTGAATTCGCCTATAGGTTCCTTGTGCAAGCCTAACGCCCGCACGCGCCAATAAATTTTTTTGTGTTCAGAAAAAAACTCGCGCAGGTCTGCTTGATAACCGTTTGTAAAAATTTTCGTTGTACTTGCAATGTGATATTTTTCTGAATGAGAAATTCCGCCTTCGACTTCCGGCGGCGCGCTCAAAAATTCCATTTCGTAGCAAACGGCGTTGGGGACTACGTGCCAAACTAAAAACGGCTTTAAACTTGCAGGCTTTTCTTTCGGGTAGTGGAAAATTGGAATTGGACGCGGCGGCGTCAAGAAATTTGGATTGGCGATAACCTCTTTTGTACGGAAAATTTCTTTGCCGAAAATCCCGCGCGCAGATATTATATAAAAATTTGGAATTGGCGTGCGCGGCACTTTGTAACTTGTTTCAAGAGTTTCAGCTGTTGTCAACAAATGATAGGGCGGCGAATCTTGCAAAATTCCCGTCGTTTCGCTGTAAGTTTCGATTGTGTAAGTGCAAGGATACGGGAGCGGCGTCCAACTTAAAATTAAATCCGCGCCGTCTCTGTCAAACTCAATCAAAATTTTTTTATCGTGTATGTCAGTTAAGCCCGTCATTTCGGCTATAAAAGCTGCAAACAGCGAAAAAAAAGTTATCAGTACAAAGAAAAGAGCAAATTTCCTCATAAAAGTTAATCCCTTTACAAAAACGCGGGCGGTTGTTAAAATAAACGTTGCAATTATAGTTTAAGTTATAATTTTTATCAAGGTGGCGAATTTTATGTTTAAAAATTTTAAATTGCAACGCAATCATATTATCATTGGAATTTGCGCGCTAATCGTCATTATTACCGGCGCGTCTTTGATTAGAATCCACTACAATGAAAATATTATCAGCACGTACGAAGCACTTTCACACCCTTTGCCGGAAAGAACCAAAATTGGAATGTTTGAGGCTGCGTGGCAAAAATACACGGGCAACACGCGCAACAGATTTATAACGCATGGCGACGCCGTAAAAGCTGAATTGACGATAAAAAGCGCGTACAACTTTATGATTGGCGCAGATATTGTTTTGATAATCGCCGGAGCGGTTGTGGTACTTCAACCGATTATTTCAAAAAAATTTAAGTTATAAGAATTAAGGGCTAAGGGCTAGGGATTTTTCCTTAGTCCTTATTTTTTTGCGCAAAAAAAAGCAACCACCGACGATAACGCCGATGGTCGCTGGGGTTTTAACGATTAGCAGTCAGAAAATTTCTTCCTGCGTTTGAACTTCTAAGAATTACTTTTTGGAGCCGTAAGTTGCAACGGGAGTATAATTGTTTTGAGCAAGGCTTGTGAAGTCGATACTTTCAATGTTGCCTGCAGAGTAGTTGTTGTCAGTTACTTCAGTGATTGAGGAAAGTTGCGTGTCGTTGGAAATGAAGTTGTCATCATCGAGAATGTCATCAAGTGTTGCAACAGGAGCTTCCACTGCACTTGCATTTGCTGCCCACGTTCCTCCAATTGTGTAAGTGCCCATAGTACCGGCTTTACTTACATTAATTTCAGCACCGGAACTCTTGCCTGTAAGAACAACAGTAGTTGAATAGCTGCCATATGAAATGGTGAGTTTGTTAGTGCCGTCATCAGTAATGTTCATATTCTTATTGGCAAGATAAAGTACGTCATTTGTACCCCAAGCCGAGAATGTATCAGTACCTTCAGATTTTTTGTTGTATACGTAAGTATTGCCGTTAACACTGTTTGTAAATGTATCGTCGCCTGCGCCGCCGGTAATGGTATTGCCTGTGCCTTGAACAAGGATTGTATCATTGCCTGCGTTGCCGTATATGGCGTTGGCTGAAGCACCGGCAGCAACTGTAATCTTGTCAGTACCTGAACCGCCGCTTAAAGTTACGTTTGCAGCACTGCTTGACATTGCGTTTGTTCCGCTGGTTGCACTGATATATGTATAAGCCGTGCTTGCAGTAAGTGTATCATCTCCGCCGCCTGAAGTTACCGTTACAGCTTCTTCCGCACTTGTCGGAGCAGTGGTTGCATTTACTGTAATAACTTTATTTCCGCCGCCGGTTGCAACAACGTTGACGTTTTTAGCTTTGACCGTTACAAAGTCGTTGCCTGCCTGCAAATTGACAGTCAATCCGGCATCGCCTGCAGCTATTTCAGCGTAGCTTTCTGCAGTGCCGTCAGCTTCTTCACTAAAGAGGCGGGTAGTAGGTTTAAGTTTAGCTTCGTCATATAAAAATTCAGTGCCTTCGCCGCTGCCGTAGTAAATATTCAATGTAGAACTTGCATCAAATTCGCCTTCGAGTTGCAGAGTTGCAAGATTGGTTGTAAGCGTCATTACGGTGCCGTCTTTGTTAAGAGTTGCCGTTGCGCTTGAAAGTGAATTGTTTGCTGCTTTTGCTGTAGTAATACCGGTGAATTGAAGTTTATCGAGATCAGCGTCAAAGCCTTTAATGGTATCATTGCCGTTATTCTTGTTGAGAAGTTGGTAAGTAATTGCATTTGCTCTGGTAGTTATTCCGGTTGCGTCAATGACATCAGCACCTGTGCCGGCGTTAATGGTAATGCCTTCATCTGTAGTTGTCAATGTAATGTCGTCGGCATCGTCGCCTGTGTCGATTGAAACATTGGAGCCGCTGCTTGTAATGACGTCAAGACCTTTGTATGTAACAATACTCACGTTATTCTTTGTGTTAGTGACTCCGTTGGCGGCGGTAGTACCAAAGACGTAATAATTATCAGCTTCAACAGTATAGTTCTCATCGGCAGTCATTGATTTAACGAGCGGAACAATATAAGTTCCTTTTGAAGTTGTTCCATCTGCACCAACAATGTTGAGAGTTTGACCGCCTACTGCGCCTGTACCGGAAAGTGAAACTGTTGCATCACCAATGGTAAGTACGGTATATCCGCCGTTAAATGAAGTATAGGTAAGTTGCGGAACTGTGCTGTCGTCAAGAACTTGGATTGTGTCATGGGCAGTAAAGCCTTCGATAACTGCGCCGTTGCTTGCGCTGTCGCCTTTGAACTGGTAAACGTGTCCGTTGGATGTATCTTCATTTGTAATTGTATCAATACCTGCGCCGCCATAAACTGTTGTATTGTTAGAGCCGGATTGAAGGGTAATATTATCTGCGCCGTCGCCGCCGACAATGCTTACGTATGAAGCGGAGTTTGTGATTGTATCTGCGCCTGCGCCGCCTTCAATTGTTGAATTTGCGCCGCTGTTTGTGAGTATATCGTTGCCTCCAAGACCTTGAACTTGGTAGTTGGTTTTATCATTAGTAATATTATTGTCGCCATCAGTTCCAATTGTAATATTTTCAATTGAAAGCTCTCTTGCAACGTCGGAGCCTTCTTCAAGCAAATTAACCTTGTCATTGGCTGTTGTGTCTAATGCAGACAATATCACTGTCGTTGAACCGAATGTCAAAGTAAGATCTTTTTTAGCGTTGTCTGTTGCATTTTGAACCATAACTGACGCTGTCAATTCGCCGCCGGTATATTGAATTGTATCGTAGCTGGAATAATTGGTAATGGTGTTTGTACCTTCATTTGCGCCGAATACATAAAGTACGCCGTTGGCAGGGGTACGAGTTGCATTGGCTGTAATTTGGTCATTACCTGCGCCGGGTTTTACAACAACGCCTGCAACATCTGCGGTAAGTTTAATTTCATCTGCATCTGCGCCGCCTTCGATTGTTACATTTGCGCCGGTGTTAGTAATGTCATCTGCGCTGTCTGTGCCTTTAATTAAAGCATTTGCGGCGGAGTTGGTTAAGTCAGTGCCTGCTGTAACTTCTACAAGTTTGTAAGCGATCAAATCATCAACATTGCCGGAATCGTCCGGATTGTCTACATCTGCTTCTGCTGCACCGCGTACAATAGTAACATGCTGATTGCCGCTTGTACTGTAATCCTTAAGAACGATCTTATCGTTGTTAGCTTCGTCGCCAACGATAATAATGAAATCATTACCTTCAACAGTTGTGGAATAGCCGCTCGCTGCAGAAATTTCAGTGAGGTTAATAGTATCAACTGCACTGTAGTTATAAATTGTATCTTCGCCGTCGCCTGCTTTGAATTCGTAAACAATGCCGTGTGTGTGATCTGATTTAAGTGAAACAACGTCAGCCCCTGCGCCGCCGTTGATTGTTACGTCTTCAACATCAGTTCCGGTGTAAGCTTCACTTGCATATGATGCAATGTAAATTGTATCTGCGTCTGCGCCGCCGGAAACTGAAGCTGCAGCATTTACAGCAATAGTATCTTCGCCCGCGCCCGCGTCAACTGTGACATTATTGTTACTGATGGCTGTGATATAAATTGCATTAGCTTCATTGTTGCCTTGAACTGTGTAATTTTCCGCATTATTAATTGTGTTAACGCCGTCTGCTGTTGCAAATTTAATGAAAGGAGTTTCAAGGTCTTCAAGCAAGATATTTTCATCAGCGATTGAACCGCCATATACTTGAATTTGAATGCCGCCGCCCAGCGGAGTATGTGTATCATTGGGGTCAGTAGTGGTAGAAACACCTGTGATTAAGATTGAACCTTTCGCATCTAATACAGTTCCTGAACTGTCTTTGATAACGATCTTGAGTCCTTCTTCAGTTGCCACGCTATCAGCATATTCGCTGTCTTTCAATTTGAGAATGAGTTTATCATCAGTTGCCCATTTATCGATAACGTCGTTGCCATCGCCGGAGTTGAAGATGTAGACTCTGTTGCCGGTTGCGGCACCAAAGATTGTATCGTTGCCCAATCCTGCTTCAATGGATGTACCGTTTGCGCCGGAATCGGAAACTGTGATTAAGTCGGCACCGTCACCGGATTTAATATATGAGCCGCTGCCGGTATTAGTGATCTGATCGGCATCGCCGCCGGTTGTAATCTTGGTGTTTGCGCCGCTGTTGATAATGATGTTTTCGCCGGATCCTGCTTCGATTACGACGTTAGCAGCCGCGTTGTTAATGCTGTCTACACCTGAGCCGCCTTTGATTGTTGTACCGGTTGCAGTTGCTTCAGCTTTCAAAGTATTGGCACCTGCGCCCGCGTCAATATATGCATTTTCTGCTGCGTTAACGATGCTGTCATTGTCTTCACCTGCAGTAATGATCGCGCCGGTTGCTGCAACACTGTTAGCAATTACGTTAGCTCCCGCGTATGCATTAATGGTAATATTTTTAGCCTCGTTGATAATGTAGTCTGCTTTGTCGTCGCCGCTCTTACCGCGAATTTCATAATCGTCATTTGCACCGTTACCGGCAACGGTATATTTGGTAGATTCAGTAGCTTCACTGTCGGAGAGTTGGTGAACTCTGGCGACGTTGAATGTTTGTATTGCGCCGTCACTGCCGAATCTGTATTTTACTTTAGTATTTGTGGTAAGTTCTTTGAGTGTGATTGTGCCGGTGCCAAACGTGAATTTTACATCTTTTTTATTGGGATTATCTACTGCCGGAGTGCCGGTTGTAGTATTGATAATTTCTTGAGATGTACTGGTAGCTGTACCAATAAATTCAATAATATCATCTTGACCGAAATTATAGATAACGTCTGCGCCTTCATTAACTTTGAACTGGTAGACATGACCGCCGGAAGCGTTGCCGTAAACAGTGTCATTACCCGCGCCGCCATAAATTGTGACGTTTTGCGCATTGTCTCCAACTTCAACTTCCGCGTCACTGCGATCTTTGCCGTCGCCAATCAAAATCAAGTCATCATTAGAGCCTGCGCTGATTGAAACATTCTTACCGGTGTTAATAATGTAGTCATTAGCTTTACCGGTGTTAATGGTAACGTTATCGCCGCTGTTCGTGACATTGTCAATAGCAGTTGAACCAATGATATTGTAGTTGGGATTGGTGTTGTTTAATTCCGCGCCGGTGTTGCCGGTATATTTTGTCATTGGGACTTCTGCCGCAACAGTTGTATTGTCATTCTTAACAATTGTAATCTCAATACCGCCGTCCAAAAATTCAAAGTCTGATGCTTGATCTTGACCATCTGATAAACCTGAAATTTTCTTGTTGCCTTTGAGTAAGATATATGTTCCGTCAGAGAGGAAAAGTTTAGTGCCTTCTGAAGAATTTTTAACAATGGGTTCGCCGCCTGAAAGTGAAAGGCTGATGCCTGCGCCGAGTTTGATTGAATCTTTTGTAGTAAAGCCGAAAATTACTTCATTTTCGCCGTTTGCTTCGTGAACAAAAACGTTGCCGTTTTGGCTGGTGCTGTAAATGGTGTCGAATCCTTCGCCGCCGTTGACAGTTGCGCCGGATACTCCCGCTTCAAGGCTAATCTTATCGTCACCTGTGCCGCCGTCGATTGAAACATTGGAGCCGCCGCTGGCAATGACTGTATCGTTGCCCTTGCCGCCAATAACCGTTACACCGTTGCCTGAAGTTTTGACAAAATCTGCGCCGCTGCCGCCATCAATATAAACGTTTGCGCCGTTACTTCCATTTTCGATAACGTCGTCACCTGCGAGCCCTTTAATTGTGTATCCTGCCGTGTCATTGCTTAATGAAGTTGCTGCCTCATTATCTGATTCGCTTGTGCCGGTGAATTCTCTCGGTACTGTTTCTGATACAAGAACGCCTTCGGAGTTAAGAATTTTTACAACGTCGCTGCCGGCAGTCAAGTTTTCTTTTGTTGCTGTCGGATCTAAATTCTTGTAGAGAGTGATTGTATAATCGCCGACTTTGATGCCGAAAGTTTTGCCGCTCATAACGGTAGAATAAGAGGTTGTATCAAGGAGTTGTAAAGTATCGTCATCTTGCCAGCCGAAAATTGTATCGTTGCCGTCAACTGTCTTGTATTGGATAATTTGTCCGGCTTGTTCAAGAATAATGGTATCTTCGCCTGTACCTGCGTAAATTGTATTATTGGAGCCTGCCGCTGCTGCAACCTTGATTGAATCAGCACCGCCGCCGCCATAAATTGAAACTTCTTTTGCGCTGGTATTTAAAATCTTGTTTGCTTCGTAGTTGCCAATAACAATAACACTGTCATCAGCTGTGGTTTGAAGTGTAACTGCAGTTGTGCCGGTAACATTTTTGATATTGGGAACGTTATATTGTACAGCTTCACCGTCGTTGAGTTTGATATAGAAACTACTTACAGACGTACCGGGTTTTTGATATGCATTACTGCCGTTAGTTTCTTTGATTTTAATAACGGTGTTGCCGTCTTTGAGTGTCAAAACCAAATAGTTATCAGTGAAAGTGGTGGATTTAATGGCAGTAGACAAATCATCGCCCGCGCCGGTAATTTTGATTGTATCTTCTGCATTTACGCCTTCAAGAATATCTGTGGAGCCGTCGAGTGCAAATTCAAACAAATGTCCGTTTGCTGCGGCAGTGTGAGCAACAACAATAGAATCATTGCCGTAACCGCCGACAACTGTTACATCTGTGCCGCCGCCAATTGAAACAGAATCTGCGCCCGCGCCGCCGTTAATTAAAACAGAATTTGCAGTACTTTGAATTGAATCTGCACCGTTGAGAGCTTTAACGGTGTAGTTGTCGTGTGTACCTGATACTACATTAATTGAAGTAGCTGCTGTGCTGTCGTCGCCGTTTGTGCCCAAAATTAATTTTTCAACCACAACTTGTTCAATGGTGCCGTTGTTGCTGATTTGTAAAGGAGTGTCGCCGGGTATGGTTTCATAATCTGTAACAGTATTTGAACCTTCAGTCGCACCGGATTTTAATGTGCCTTTGAGCAAGACAGAATAAGCACCGACATTAACTTTAAAGCCGTCGGCAGTATTTTCGTAAGTATAATCACCGTTAATTTGGAGTACGTCAGAAGCAGTGAAGTTTACAATGGTATCGTTGCCGTCGCCTTTATTGTAAACGTAGGTATGCCCCATATCCGGAGAGCCGAAAATTAAATCGTTGCCTGTGCCGCCGTAAATGCTGTTATTTTGAGCCGCTGCGCCGAGTGAAACTGTATCATTGCCTGCGCCTGCGTCGATTGTTACATCGGAGCCGTTGGACCAAACGGAATCATTGCCGCTCTTTGCATAAATGATATAATCGTCTGCGCCGGTTTCGCCGCTCGCAACAGTATTTACAATAGAATTGGTTGAATTGTCGTCGTTGCCGACTGTACCGAGAATTTGTCTTGGAACGGTGTAATATTTTTGTGTTACAACTTTATTAATAACTTCGTCATAAACAACGGTTGTTTCGGGTGCAACTGCATTATATTTTGTAATATCAGTTTCTTCTTCGTCATCACCGGCAAAAGTACCTTTGAGAATAACTTTAGTTTGACCGAAAGTAAGTACAACGCCGTCTGCGTTGGTTTCGGTTGATACTGTCTTTGAAGATGAAGCAACAAAGCTGAGAATGTCGCCTTCCTGATAATTGAAGATATAGTTAATACCGTCGTTGTCGCCAAATTGATAAGTGTGACCACCATCAGCATTGGAATAAATTGAGTCGTTACCGGTGCCTGCTACAACCGTAGCATTTGCGGCTTTACCGGAAAATACAATTTTATCGTCGCCGGATCCTGCTTCAATATAAGCGTCTTGTGCTTTTGTAGCATCAGTTGTACCTTGAATTGCAACAGTATCATTGCCGGAGCCTGCATAGATTGAAACATTGTTACCGGTATAATCAGTGGCTGCTGATCCTGCAAGGATTGAGTCATTGCCTGCAAGTCCGTAAATTTCGTAATCGTCATTTTTGTTGCTCAATGAAGCATCGCCTGTATCGTTGCCGGTAGTACCCATTGTGACTTTGGGAATGTCAAGAGTTTCAGAGGTTTCGTCTGCCTTTATAATCTGTATTACATTTGCATCGGGATCAGAGGCATAACCGGTCAATCTGATTGTAGCGGTTGCTTTGGTTGCCGTGGAGCTTGCCGCAAAAGAAAGAATGACATCATCTTTATCAGTGCCGCTGCCGCCAACTACTGAAGTGTTCAACAAGTAAGTACCGGCTTGCAGTTGAATAAAGTCTTCACTGTTGAAATAGTTGATGGTGTCGTTGCCGTCATTTGCGCCGAAAAGATAGATATGTGATTTTGAATCAGTGGCGCGAATTGTAGTATTGGCAGTGGCTCCTGCAGCAGTTTCAGCAACAATGGAATCATTACCTGCGCCGCCATAGACTTTTACGTCTTCAGCATATACAGGATCTGCAGCAGTGCCGCCTGTTGTAAGTTTAATAGTATCGTTACCTGCGCCTGCGTCGATATAAACGTTGTCTGCGCCTTGGTTTTCAATTACATCGTTACCTGCAAGACCTTCAATTGTGAAGTTTGCATTCAACGAAGAATTGGTTAATGCGATGTCAGCACCGGTACTGCCGCGCAAAATGTTAGGTGTATAGTACTCTCCATCTTTTTCTGTGCCGACAGGAATTATGTTGCTTTCAGCATCTACAACATGAATTCTTTTGCCGCCGCCGTAGTTTTCGAGTGTAAGAGTAGCAGAGCCAACTTTAATAACGTAGTGTTGACCGGTAGAATCGAAGTCGCCGCTGATAGCTGCGTTCGGAGTTGTAATTACAATGTAGTCATTTTCGTTGAAGCCCTTAATGCTGTCTTTGCCGTCTGCAGAGCCGAACTGGTAAACGTGTGAAGCCGCATGATCTACACCTGAAACAGTCTTTTTATCAGCCGTAGCGTCAATAGAATCATTGCCATAACCGCCAATAACAGTAACAGCGTTAACAGCTGTTAAATGACCTGAATCGTCAACGTTTGTTCCGCCGTCCAAAACAATCGTATCATTGCCTGCGCCCAAGTTAATTGAAGCACCGGAAGCTTGAACTTTCAAACTGTCATTGCCCGCTGCTGCGTCAACTGTATAATTAGCAAGAGATGTGTCGATAGTTACGTCTGTATTAGCACCTGAAGAATAGAGTTTCTTTTTGGGAATTTCATAATGGAATGTTCCTGCTTCCGCGTTATCGATAATTTTTTTCCCCAATGCAACGCGGTTATCCTCATCAATGGTTTCTTTGAAGACATTCAATTTAATTCCGGCTAATTCGGATGTACCCTTTTGAATGGTGATGGAGCCGGAGCCGAGATTGATAATGTAGTTGCCGTATGTGTCAACATCAGCTGAAATGAGGCTGGCAGCTACATCTTTAACTAAAATAGTGTCTTTTGAGTTGTAGCCTAAAATAGTGTCTTTGCCGTCGCCGCTGTGGTATTCGTAAACGTGACCTGCAACACTGACGCCGGTTTTAACATCTGCGCCTTCAACTGTATCGCCTGTAACATTGATTGAATCATTACCTGCGCCGCCGTAAATTGTAACGCCGGAAGTTAAATCGGCTTCAGCGGTGCCTTTTGCACTGACAGTAATGGTATCTTTACCGACGCCGCCTGAAATTGAAACGAAACTGCCCTGATTCTGGATATTGTCATTACCGGCTTTTGCATCGATAACCCAAGCAGTCGCTGCATCAGTGCCTGATTTAAGGTCAGCAGCGAGGTTAGTGATAGCATCAGCTTTAGTTGAGCCTTCAAATTTACGCGGAACTACTAATTTTGTAATTGTGCCATCTTTAGTAGCGTTATCGATTCTAATAGCACTGCCTGCGGTAGCGTTTTTGAAAGTCATCCAGTAAGAGCCGACTTTAATGCTGAAATCTTTACCGTCAGCAGACATTGAAGTAGCAGAATAACCGGTGGTAAGCTTTAAAATATCGGCGGTAGCGTCGGCTTCTGTGTCATCTGCGTTTGCATAGTGCCAGCCATAGATAGTGTCTTTGCCGTCGCCGCTGTTGTAAACGTAGGTATTGCCACCCGCGCCGCTGTCAATGGTGATAGTATCTGCACCACGTGCGCCAACAATGCTGAAGTCGTCAATTTTGTTTACGACGTGAATGGAGTCATTGCCGCTGCCTGCGTTAATTTGTTTAACTGTATCTTCAGCGACCGTAGGATTCCAAGCAGCATCATTTTTCTTTATGCTGCCAGTTGCAACTTCAATAGTTTCAGCGGCTGAAGTACCTGTCAATGTTGCATCCGCGAAAAGCTGTAAATCGAAGATTAAATTCATTTCCTTTGTCATTTTAAAAACCTCTCTTCCATGAAATACGCTCTTTTGTTTAAAGAGACTTACTAACAATCCATCATCTTAAAATAATTTTTTGCAAAAAATTATAACTTATTACCCAAAATTCAGGCTAAGAAAAAATTTTACAGCTTCTCACGGCGGAAACTGAACCGCGTAAACCGGAAATTTCGTCTTTACCAAATTCATAGGCAACCCTCCTCAAAAACATAAAAAATATTTAACCTAAAAATCTTCTCTTAAAAATTATCGTTTAAAAGATAAAACAACTTAAATTAAGGATGATTTCAAATAAAAAAATTTCGCCCAATTTTTGTGGCGAAGTTTTTTAATATATTTTTCTTTTTCCGAATCAAAAAAGAAAAGTTACAAATTGTTTTGTTTATAACCGGAAATTATTTTGCGGCAACCATCCTGTTAATCGCAGAAAACAGCGCAAGAATTGACGCCGTTATAATGTCAGTATCCATACCCGCGCCCCAATAAACTTTACCATCGGCAGCGGTAATGCTGATATAGGCAATGGCTCGCGCAGATTGTCCAATTTCCAGCGCGTGTTCATTGTAAGTCAAGTTGCTGTAGGAAATGTTGAGATTTTTTTGCAGGGCGTTTGACACTGCGTCAAGTCTGCCGTTGCCGCGCGCGCTGTAGCTTACGTGTTCGCTATTAATTTCTAAATCAACACTGCCGCTGCGAGTGCCGCCCGGTTCTTTTTTCAACTGAAACTCAATCAGCTTGTAGGGTTTTTCGACGTTCACATATTCATCAATGAAAATCTGGTAAATTTCATCCGGCAAAAGTTCCTTGTGTTTTCTGTCAGAAACGCCTTTGACGCAGTAGCCGAAATCTTCACGCATTTTCTTAGGCATATCGACGCCGTATCTTTGCTCCATAATAAAACCTACGCCGCCTTTGCCGGATTGGCTGTTGATTCTGATAACGTCACTGTCGTAAGTCCTGCCGACGTCGTGCGGGTCAATCGGTAAATAGGGAACAGTCCAGCGGTCGGGATTTTTTTCTTCGCGCCAATGCATACCCTTTGCAATAGCGTCTTGATGACTGCCGCTAAACGCCGTGAAGACAAGCGCGCCCGCGTAGGGTTGCCTGTCGTGTACGTGCATTCTTGTAACGCGCTCATAAATTTCTACAAGCGCGGGCATATTTGAAAAATCTAAATTTGGATCTACGCCGAGTGCAAACATATTCATTGCAAGAGTTACAATGTCAACGTTGCCGGTGCGTTCGCCGTTGCCAAAAAGTGTACCTTCGATTCTGTCAGCTCCGGCAAGTAAACCGAGTTCAGAATCAGCAACGCCGCAGCCTCTGTCGTTGTGCGGGTGTAAACTCAAAACAACTTTATCACGGTATTTTAAATTTTTGTTAATGTAGGCAACTTGCGCGGCGTAAACGTGCGGCATTGACATTTCAACAGTTACGGGAATGTTAATAATTGGTTTTCTGTCAAGTACAGGTTGCCAAACGTCAAGGACGGCGTTGCAAACTTCAAGCGCGTATTCCGGCTCCGTGCCCGTGAAACTTTCCGGCGAATATTCAAAGCGATAATCTGCGCCGGCTTGTTCAGTAAGTTCAAGCAGGAGTTTTGCGCCGTCAACTGCAATTTGTTTAATTTCGTCTTTTGACATTCTGAAAACCTGTTCACGCTGCGCGAGGGAGGTTGAGTTGTAAACGTGAACAATAGCATTTTTTGCGCCCTTGAGAGCCTCAAAAGTTTTTTTGATAATGTGTTCGCGGGCTTGCGTCAAAACTTGTACAGTAACATCGTCAGGAATTAAATTATCTTCAATGAGTCTTCGGAGCAAGGCGTATTCAGTATCAGACGCGGCAGGAAAACCGACTTCAATTTCTTTAAAGCCAATTTTTACCAGCGTTTTATAAAATTCAATTTTTTCATCGAGACTCATGGGAATTATCAAAGATTGGTTGCCGTCGCGCAGGTCTACACTACACCAAATAGGCGCGTGGTCGGGGTATTCTTTGTTCATGAAGCTGTAGTCAATTTCCGGCGGCATAAAGTAACCTTTTGAATATTTTTTGTGATTTTCCATAAGTATAAATTTTTACCTTCTTTCTTTTTACAATACGGCAAATTTTATACTATCAAAAAATCAATGTCAATTTTTTATCCTTAATCCCTAATCCTTAATCCTTAATCCTTAATCCTTAATCCTTAGTCCCTAGCCCTTAAAACAAATCCTTCGGCTTAACATTCCAATTAATGTAACGTTTGCGCCCTTTCGTAATTTTGCCAATGTCAACAGCTTTTTTGGGGCAAATGTGCAGGCAACCTAAGCACTCAACACAATTATGATTCCAGACGGGCGAGCCGTTGGGGCGGCTGATATTTTTGACGGGGCAAATTTTTTCGCACATTCCGCACTTAACACATTTTGAAACGTCACAAACAAATTTTTCATCAAGCACTGCGCGACGGCTTTTCCAATCTTCGTGCCACTTTTGGCAACTGCCTTTGAGAATTTCCCAGCTTGAGTGATTTTCGTTTTCGGCAACTGCGCGAGTGATTTTTGAAAGTTGCCAATCTGCGTAAATGTAGCGCAGTTTAATTCGCCAATCGGCGGCAGTGTCTCTGGATGGCAGATAATTTGAAACAAGGCGCACATACCACGTTGCATTGAGTTTCAAATTTTTTTCGGCAAGCAAATTTTTTAAATCGGTAAAAGGTCTGCCGAACCACGGAACGCCGCAAGTACAAATTGCAAAAATATATTTTGTGTTCGTGAAGTTCAAACTTTTTATAAATTCCTCAATCAAAATTGGCAAGCCTACATAGTGCAGAGGAAAAATAAAGCCGACCTTTTCAGCGTCGACTTCAAAATTTTTATTGCGTAATTCTTTAGGTACTGAAAAAATTTCTGCGCCGCCAAGATTTTTTTGTAAAACCTGCGCGACGTACAGAGAATTTCCCGTTGCCGAAAAATAAAAAATCTTCGTCATAATAAAGTTTCAACAATCGATTGACCGAAATAAACAATACAACCCAGCATAATTACAAACGGCAAGAAAACTTTAACGGCAAATTTCATCAGTTGACTTTCAACGCCGTGAATACCGACAGCCGCCACGCCTATTGCGATTGATTGAGGCGAAATAATTTTACCAACGCACGCGCCGGAAGCATTAGCCGCCGCCATCCACGCTTGCCCAACTTCATTTGCGCCAATAGCTAACGCAGAATCAGCTTGCAACTTGCCGAAAAGTACGCCGCTCGTTGTAGCAGAGCCTGTAATAAATGAACCTGCCGCGCCAATTAACGGCGAAATAAACGGGTAAAAAGCTCCCGTTGCTGCAACGGTTGTTGTTGCCATTGTGGTTATCATTCCGCTGTAGCCCATTATTCGCGCAGTTCCAATAATCGTTATCATAGTTATAAAAGTCGGTATCATGGTTTTAATGGTTCTGCCCAAAACGTTAAACATATCATTTGCAGTTGCGCCTTGTACAATACCGGAAATTATTGCAGCCGTCATGATTAAAGTACCCGGCGTAACAATCCAAGTAAAAGTATAAAGCCCCGCGCCTTCACCGGTGTAAATCGCTATTGAAGTTTTAACTTGGCTAAGTAAATCATTAACCGGCGGAACCAGTTTTGAAGTTGCAATTAAAAAAACAAAAATCAAAATGAAAGGCAACCACGCTTTAAGCCCTTTGTCAAAAGTTATTTCAGATTTTTCTTCGACAGATTGAATTTGATATTCAGGGTCTTTGACAGGGAAATATTTTGCGTATGCAATAATTAAACCCATTGAAAGGATTGAACCGGCAACGCCCGTAAGTCCCGCGCCCATAAAATATCCCGCGCCTATCGCCGGAATGAGAAAACCTAAGCCCGCAACCAAACAAATTGGAATCATACCTCTTAAAGATTTTAAAGATTGTCCAAAAGTTACAATCATTAAAAACGGCATGATAATCATCAGCAGTCCAAGTTGAATCGTGGCGAATGTGGCAATTTGTGAACCTTCAAAGCCCGTCAACTGCGCGAGTGTCGTAAGCGGCAAGCCGATTGAACCGTAAGACGACTGCATGGCATTTGCCAAAAGACAAACGATAATTGCCGAAATTGGATTAATCCCGATACTTGCAAGCATCGACGCGCCAATAGCAACCGCCGTACCAAATCCCGACATACATTCCAAAAAGCCGCCGAATCCCCACGCAATTAATAAAACTATTACGCGCTGATCCGTACTTACGGCGTTTAACATTTCTTTGATTGTATCCATTCCCTTTGTAAAAACAGACAAGTTGTAAGTGAAAATCGCCGCAATGATAACCCAAATAATTGGCCATACCGCAAGTGCGCCGCCCTCAAGTGCCGCCGTGAATGTGTCTTGATAAGTCATTCCAAAAAAACTCGTTGCTATAAAAAATGAAAATATTAGTGCGCCGGTACACGCTTGAAACGCCGGCAACTTCAGGACGCTAAGTGCAAATATCAGCCATATTATTGGCGATAACGCCGCGAAAAATAGTGTATCCAAAAAATTCCCATCCCTTCCAAAAATTATTTTGTTACATTTTATACATAAGGGGCGATAATTTCAAGCAGAAATTAATTTGCAGGCAAGAGCGTTAAAGTCTTTTACAAATTTCTAATCCCTAACCCTTAACCCCTAATCCCTAACCCCTAATTCCCGCTTAATTTCAGAAATTAAAAAAAGTTTTTTCTGAAATTTTCGGCAGGAATTTTTTATTGTGCGTAGAAATTGAAACTCAAAACAATGTAAATCAGCGTTGTAGTACGTTGAAAGGTGTATTCTTAGTAATGAGGAGGTTTTTTTTCATGAGAAAAACTGAATGTCTGGGAATGATTCTCGCCGGCGGGCAGGGTTCCAGATTAAAAGCTTTGACGAAAACAGTCGCAAAACCTGCCGTCCCGTTTGGCGGCAAATATCGTATCATTGATTTTCCGCTCTCAAATTGTGTAAATTCCGGAATTACAAAAGTCGGTATCGCTACGCAATACAAACCCTTTGAGCTCCACCAATATTTGGGCAACGGCGCGGCGTTTGATTTGGATCGTACCGGCGGCGGCTTGTTCGTACTTCCGCCCTATGCACGTGAAAAAGGCGGCGATTGGTATCGCGGCACGGCTGATGCAGTTTATCAAAATTTGAATTTTATTGACTTGGCAGACCCCGAATACATTATTATTCTTTCCGGCGACCATATCTACACAATGAATTATGCGTGGATGCTTGAATCGCACAAAAACAATAACGCAGATGTTACCATTGGTGTATTTGAAGTTCCATGGGAAGAAGCTCCGCGTTTCGGTATTATGGCAACCGATAAAGAAACCGGACGTATTGTCGAATTCCAAGAAAAACCGAAAGAACCTAAATCTAACCTTGCGTCAATGGGTATTTACATTTTTACAACTTCATTCTTGAAAAAATATTTGTTGGAAGACGGCGAAAACGAAAATTCAAGCCACGACTTCGGCAATGATTTAATTCCCAAAATGTTAAATGACGGCGCGCGCCTCTTCTCTTATGCTTTTGACGGCTACTGGAAAGATGTAGGAACGATTGAAAGTCTCTGGCTTGCAAATATGGATTTACTTGAAGATACTCCGCCTTTTGAACTCAACGGCGATTGGAAAATTTATTCATCTAATCCTTCAATGCCGCCTCACTATGTAGGACCGGACGCAAGCATTAAACGCGCAATGATCAGCGAAGGCGCAAAGATTCTCGGCGAAGTTGAACACTCGGTTATTTTCTCCGGCGCAACTGTCGGCAAAGGCGCAAAAGTTACCAATTCAGTAATTTTCCCGGGCGCAACTATCGAAGATGGCGCAGTTGTCAATTATGCTATTCTCGCGCAGGACGTTACAATTAAAGCCGGTGCAAAAGTCGAAGGCAAAGAAGGCGAAATTTTCGTAGTAGCTGAAAATGAAGTAGTTGGATAGTGGTATAGTTGGATAGTTGGATAGTAACTACAACACTATCACACTACCACACTAAAAATCAGGAGGTGCTCTGCATTGAAAACAGTAGTGGGGATTGTAAATCTTCAAGAAAGTAATGACTTAATCAGAGAGCTTGCGGCAACTCGTGCGGTAGAGGCTATGCCGTTCGCCGGACGTTATCGCGTCGTCGATTTCTCTCTTTCAAATATGATTAACTCCGGCGTTAATTCTGTCGGTCTTATGTTGCCGGATTATTCCCGCGCAATTCTCGACCATATCCGCTCCGGTAAAGATTGGGATTTGGCGCGCCGCCGTGAAGGCTTAACATACCTTCCCGCCGCCCTGCCCGGTACTGACGCCCGCAAAGGCGATTTGAAAGATATTTATGCTAACCTTGACTTTGCAGAATTAAGCGATAAAAAATATGTACTCTTTGTCAATGGCAGCTACGTCTACAATATCGACTTTAAAGAAGTGCTTGACTTCCACAAAAAAAGCGGCGCAGATATTACAATGATTTATAAAACTGTCGAAAATGACAAGCCCGGTAAAACCGTTGTTATTGAAACAAGCACTAACGGAATTGTTACAGACCTTGCAGAAACAAGCGGCGTTAAAAAAGGTCAAAAAGCAGTTTTAAGCGCGTACTTAATGCCTGTTCCTACTTTTGCTTATATCGTTCGTTCAACTTACGAACGCGGCGGACAAGATTTCTTGATTGACGGTATTATGAAACACGCAAGCGAACAAAAAATTTCTGCTTACGAACATAAAGGCTACGTTGCGCGTATCAATTCAACTGAAGCTTATTACAAGGCTAACCGTGATTGCCTCGATCCTGCAATTTGGAGCGAACTCTTTATGAACAAAGAACGCCCGATCTTTACAAAAGTTAAAGATGAAGTTCCCGTTCAATATAAAGATACTGCCGAAGTTAAAAATTCACTCATTGCAAACGGCTGCATAATTCGCGGCAGAGTCGAAAACAGCATTATCTTCAGAGGCGTTGAAGTCGGCAAAGGCGCAGTTGTCAAAGATTGCGTATTAATGCAACGCTGTAAAGTCGAAGAAGGCGCGCGCGTCGAAAACATTATTTGCGATAAAAATGTTATGATTACCAAGAATCGCTGGTTGAAAGGCGTTGAATCCTTCCCGTACATTATCACAAAGAACGCAAGAATCTAAGATGAACTTTAAATTAGTTCCCGCAAACTAAAAAAAGAAAGGCGGCGGATTTTTAACGGCGAGAAATAATTTGGCTCGGCTGTGGAAATTCGCCACTTTTTGTGATTTTAAATCGACCGCATTATTTCCCTTCTTCACGTATGCGGCGAAATAAATTTTTTTTAAGGAGGGTTTTTGTTTGGCGAAAGAAATTGATAAAAAAGCCGCAGTTAGCAAGGAATATGAAAAACTCAAGGAGAATCTGAAAAACCGTTTCGTAAGCTCTGCGCACATTATGTTTGGGCGCGATATTAATGAATTGCCGATGAGTGATATTTATAAAACCGTTGCGGCAGTGGCTAAACAAATTATTTCTGAAAACTGGATCAAAACTAACAAGGCTTATATGGATCGTCAAGTTAAGCAAGTCTATTACTTTTCGATTGAATTTTTGATGGGGCGTCTTTTGAAGTCCAACTTAATCAATCTCGGTATTGATGAAGCTTTTCGTGAAGTTATGGAAGATTTAAACTTGAATCTTGACGACGCCATAGAAGAAGAACCGGATGCAGGCTTAGGCAACGGCGGCTTAGGGCGTCTTGCCGCGTGTTTCATTGATTCATTGGCGGCGCACCGTCTGCCCGGACACGGCTGCAGTATTCGTTATCAGTATGGACTTTTTGAACAAAAAATTATTCGCGGGCAACAAGTCGAAATTCCAGATAATTGGCTGCGCGACGGATTTGCGTGGGAATATCGCAAGCCCGATAAAGCTATTAACGTAAAATTCAACGGCAACGCCTACATGAAGGAACAAGGCGACGGCTCCTTAAAACTTGTTCATGAAAACGCTATGATTGTTATGGCTGTACCGTACGATGTGCCGATTGTTGGCTACCACAATAAAACTGTTAATACTTTGCGTCTCTGGAATGCTGAAGTTAATCGTGATTTTTCAGATTACGGAATGTTGACTCACGAACAACTGCGCGCCAAAAATGAATACAGAGATTTTGTTGAAAGTATCACGCAATATTTGTATCCTGACGACAGCTCGCACGAAGGACGCAGAATGCGCCTTATTCAAGAATATTTTATGGTTTCTGCAGGCGTTCAAAGTATCGTTCGTCATTTCGTACGCTCCGGCTTTAATATTCGTGAATTCGATAAAAAAGTTGCTATTCATATCAACGATACACACCCCGCGTTGTGCGTTGCCGAATTGATGCGCCTTTTGGTTGACGAATACGAGCTTGAATGGAATGAAGCGTGGGTTATTACAAGAAATACAATGGCTTATACCAACCACACGATTATGCCGGAAGCATTGGAACGTTGGCCCGTCGATATGTTCAAAGCACTTTTGCCGCGCGTTTATATGATTATTGACGAAATTAACCGTCGCCATGTTGAATATGTCAAGGCGCGTTATCCCGGCAATGTTGACAAACTCCGCGCAATGTCAATTATTGAAAACGGCGAAGTTCATATGGCTAGACTTGCTATTGTCGGTTCACACTCTGTAAACGGCGTTGCAAGAATCCATTCAGAAATTTTGAAGTCAACAACTTTGCATGACTTTTACGAATATTGGCCCAGAATGTTCAATAACAAAACTAACGGTATTACTCACCGCCGCTGGTTAATGGGCGCAAATCCCGAACTTGCAAACTTAATCGATAAAACCATTGGCAGCAGAATTTGGCACAGACACCCCGAACAACTCGATTTACTGAATGAAGCTGTTGACGACAGATTAGTTTTACAAGAATTGGATAAAATTAAACACCTGCGCAAAGTTGCACTTGCCGAATACGTCAAGAAACACAACAACATTGACGTTGACCCGGATACTTTGTTTGATATTCAAGTTAAGCGTATCCATTCGTACAAACGCCAGCTGATGAACATTCTGCACATTATGTGGCAGTACGAAAAACTTAAAACAGATCCCAGCTACAATCCGCCCGCAACAACTTATTTCTTCGGCGGAAAAGCCGCGCCCGGTTATTACATTGCAAAAGAAACTATCAGATTAATTCTTGCAGTTGCCGCCAAAATTAACAATGACGCCTCGATTAAAGGCAAATTAAAAGTTGTCTTCATTGAAAATTTCGGCGTTTCCATTGGCGAAATTGTCTATCCTGCAGCTGACGTTTCAGAGCAAATTTCTACCGCGTCAAAAGAAGCGTCCGGCACCGGCAATATGAAATTTATGATGAACGGCGCAATTACTTTAGGCACTCTTGACGGCGCAAACGTTGAAATTCGTGAAGCGGTAGGCGATGATAACATTGTTATTTTCGGCTTGAAAGCCGGCGAAGTTTTAAGATTTTATGAAACAGGCGAATACAACGCTTGGAACGAATACAACAGCAACCAAAATGTTAAAATCGTTGTAAACAGATTGACTGACGGCACATACGGCAACTTCCAATCCCTGCGCGATTATCTGATTCAAGGCGGCGATGAATTTTTCATTATGAAAGACTTCAACGCCTACATTGACGCGCACAGCGAAATTTACGCACGTTATCAAGACAGAATGGGCTGGCTTAAATCTGCCGCCATTAACATTGCAAATTCTGCGCGATTCTCTTCAGATAGAACCATTGACGAATACGCGGACGAAATTTGGAGTATCGTACCTTGTAAAATTCAATAGTAGCGGGATAGTGGGATAGCAATTACTACAACACTACCCCACTACCACACTACACTACTACAAAGGAGGCTGAACTTGTGAAAACTTCTGCACTTAGCGAATATGATTTATATTTATTCCATCAAGGAACAAACTTTCACGCCTACGAAATGCTCGGCGCGCACTTTGTCGAACACGAAGGCAAAAAGGGCGTACGCTTTGCAGTTTGGGCGAAAAATGCAAAATCTGTAAGCGTTGTTGGCGATTTTAATAATTGGGATACGCGCGTACATAAAATGATTCGTCTTCAAGACGGCGAAACTTGGGAAATTTTTATTGAAGGCTTGAAACAAGGCGATAATTACAAATATGCTATTGAGCCGCAATGGGGCGGACCGCACATTTTAAAGGCGGATCCCTATGGCTTTTACGCGCAGAAAAAACCTAATACAGCGTCCCGCCTTTATGATCTTGAAAACTACGAATGGCAAGACGGCGAATATATGGAAGCTAAGTCAAAAGAATCTTCCTACAGCCGCCCAATGTTGATTTATGAAGTACACGCCGGATCGTGGCAACGTAAAGGGCGTGGCAACAGTGATACTGATGACGTTTACCTTTCTTACCGTGAACTTGCCGACCGTTTAATTGCTTACGTCAAAAAAATGAATTACACTCATATTGAATTTATGCCAATGACGGAGCATCCTTTCGACGGTTCATGGGGTTATCAAACAACCGGCTATTACGCACCTACCAGCCGTTACGGCGAGCCAAATGATTTTCGTTATTTCATTGAAACCGCGCACAAAAACGGTATAGGCGTCATTATGGACTGGGTACCCGGTCATTTCTGCAAAAATAATGAAGGACTGCGCGAGTTCGACGGCACTAACCTTTATGAATCTGACAACCCGCAACTTGCAGACAATAAAGGCTGGGGTACAATCAATTTTGACTACGGACGCACCGAAGTTCACAGCTTTTTAATTTCCAACGCGCTTTATTGGTTTGAAGAATTTCACATTGACGGCTTGAGAATTGACGGCGTTGCAAATATGCTGTACTTGAATTTCGGTCGTGAAGAAGGCGAATGGACGCCTAACAAATACGGCGATACAGGCAACCTTGAAGCGATTGAATTTATTAAAAATCTTAACGAGGCAGTTTTCAAATATCACCCCAACGCTTTAATGATGGCTGAAGAATCCACTGATTGGCCTTTAATTTCTAAGCCGGTTTACATGGGCGGGCTCGGTTTCAACTACAAATGGAATATGGGCTGGATGAATGACATGCTTAAATATGTCAGCCTTGACCCAATTTACCGCAAGTGGAATCATGACAAAGTAACTTTCTCGTTTATGTATGCTTTTTCAGAAAACTTTATCCTGCCGCTTAGCCATGATGAAGTTGTACACGGCAAATGCTCTTTGATCGAAAAAATGCCCGGCGATTATTGGCAGAAATTTGCAGGACTGCGCGGCTTCTTCGGTTATTGGATGGCTCACCCCGGCAAAAAACTTTTATTCATGGGCGGCGAATACGGGCAATTCATCGAATGGAACGAAAATGACAGCTTAGACTGGCACTTAGTCGAACAGTACGAAAAACATACTCAAATGCAAAAATATTCAGCGGCTCTGAATAAATTCTACTGCGACAATAAAGCTTTTTGGCAGATTGACTTTGACTGGAACGGCTTCCAATGGATTGATCCTAACGATAACGATAACAGTGTTGTTTCTTTCATTCGCAAGGCTAAAGACAGTGAAGATTATATCATTGCAGTTTGTAACTTTACGCCTGAAGTTCGTATCGGCTACAGAATCGGCGTACCTGACAAAGGCGCGTATGTTGAAGTTTTCAATTCCGACCTTGAAGAATTCGGCGGCTCCGGCGTTAAGAATGAAGGCGACCTTTTGACTCAAGAAGTTGCTTGGCACAACCGCGCTCAATCTATCGAAATAAGAGTTCCGCCGCTTGCCACAATTTACCTCAAATACAAGGCAGGAAGTGGACCCAAGAAAAATGATTAATTCGTTTGAAATTGAATCAATTCATTTTGTAGCGTCTATTGAAGTTATCGAGGCAGGAAATGTTATTGAATCGATTGACTTTACTGAATCAAATGAATTAAAATTAAGCGGCAATTTGATAAAAGAAAAAAGACGGCGCGGGCGTCCGAAATTGACTGAAGGACAAAAAGCCCGTACACGCTTTAAGCGCGAGGCAGGCAAAACGCGGCAATTTGCGGTTGGTGAAGAACCTAACAAACGCGCTTATCGTAGTTTGGTAGTGTGATGGTGTGATAGCGTGGTAGCACAAATACTATCCAACTATCCAACTACCCCACTAAATCGAAGATTCTTTGTCGAAAAAGATTTTCGGCATTTCGTAACAAAATCTTATGGAGGTTATATTTATGAAAGTTCTTTATGTAGCATCGGAAGCTAATCCTTTTATTAAAACCGGCGGATTGGCGGACGTTGCAGGCTCCTTACCAAAAGAATTGAAAAAACAAGGCGTTGACGTGCGCGTTATTATGCCTAAATTCGGCAGAATCAAAGAAGAATTCCGCAACAATATGGAACACGTTTATGACGGAACTATTCCCGTTTCGTGGCGCACTAAATACGTTGGAATTGACAAATACGAAATTGACGGCGTAATTTTCTACTTTGTTGACAACGAAGAATATTTTTACCGTGACGGGCTTTACGGCTATGATGACGACGCCGAAAGATTTTCTTTCTTCTGTCGCGCAGTTTTGAATTGCTTACCGGCGATTGACTTTTTCCCAGACGTTATCAACGCCAACGATTGGCACGCCGGATTAATTCCTGTACTTTTGAAACTTGAACATATGGGCGACGAACGCTACGCCAATATCAAAACTTTGTACACAATTCATAACCTCAAATATCAAGGCGTTTTCTCAAAAGACGTTATGGGCGATGTGCTCGGCTTAGATTGGAAATATTTCAACAACGGCGACCTTGAATTTTATGACGCCGTAAACTTTATGAAGGGCGGCATTATCTACGCAGATTATGTTTCAACCGTCAGCAAAACTTACGCTCAAGAAATTCAATATGAATATTTCGGCGAACATTTGGACGGCTTGCTCCGCGCCCGCAAAGATGATTTGTACGGTATTGTAAACGGTATCGATTATGACGTTTATAACCCTGCAACTGATAAAAATCTTTTCGTACAATATGACAATTCGGACGCCTTCAACGCCTTTGAGCGCAAGTGCGATAACAAAATTAAACTTCAAGAAATTCTCGGCTTGCCGCAGAATCGCAAAGTACCGGTAGTCTCAATGGTTACCCGCCTTGTTGCCGCAAAAGGTTTAGACCTCGTTGTTAGAATGATGGATGAACTTTTACAGCATGAAGACTTCCAATTTGTACTGCTCGGCACCGGCGATAAAGTTTACGAAGATTGGTTTAAAGGCTTGGCGTGGCGTTTCCCGCAAAAAGTTTCTACCAATATTTATTTCTCAAATGAACTCGCGCAGAGAATTTACGGCGCGTCTGATATTTTCTTGATGCCGTCAAATTATGAACCGTGCGGAATTGGACAGTTAATCGCCATGCGTTACGGCGCGGCTCCTGTCGTTCGTGAAACCGGCGGATTGAAAGATACAGTTCATCAATATGACAAGTACGAAAAAGAAGGCAACGGCTTTGTTTTCTCGAACTATAACGCACATGAAATGATGTATGCTCTCAAACGCGCACTTAGCACTTACGGCAATTTTGAAATCTGGCTGCAAATAGTTTCAAACGCAATGAACAGCGACTACAGCTGGACTGAATCTGCCCGCGAATACAGGGAACTTTATGCAAAATTAATGGCAAAATAGTTGAATAGTTGGGTAGTTGGATAGTGTGATAGTAATTTAACTATAACACTACCAAACTATAACACTGCCCCACTACTCGGAAAGTCCGGCGAGCGGCTTTTCTCTCGTCGGGCTTTTTTCTTTATAATGGAGGTAATTTTGTGGCGGTTGATAAAAATTTATTTTTGTATAATTTGGCGGTCGTTTCAATCATGAAGAATGAGGCTCCCTACGTCAAAGAATGGCTTGACTATCATTTATTGGCGGGCGTCGAACATTTTTATATTTTTGACAATGAAAGTTCCGATAATCTTAAGGAAATTTTGCAGCCGTACGTTGACGCCGGAATAGTTACTTATATTTTTTATCCCGGCAAGGCGCGGCAGTATGAAGCTTACAATGAGGCAATTCAAAGTTACAAATTTTTCTGCCGGTACATTGCTTTTATTGACGCCGACGAATTTATTTTTCCGCAAAATAATAAAGGAATTGTTGAAATTACTGACGAAATTTTGGAAGATAAACCTAACGCCGGCGGACTTGCCGCAAACATTTATTATTTCGGCAGTAACAATCTTGAAACTGCAGATTATTCAAAGGGCGTGCTTGAAAGATTTACCCGCCGCGCTCCCATTGACTGGATACCGCTAATTTCAAATAAAAGTTTGCCCGGCGGTACGGCGCACGTAAGCACTATAACCAATCCCCGCAAAGTTCATCATTTCGGCAATCCGCACTATGCATATTATTTTGAAGGTTTTTTTGCGGTAAATTCTGAAGGCGGGCGCGTCGAAACTTACTACAACAATCCGCCGCTTGTCGATAAAATTGTTATGAATCATTATTCGGTAAAATCTAAGGAAGAATATCTGAATAAAATCACGCGCGGCACTGCAGATAACAAAAATAATATTTACAACCTCAACCGCTTCAAAAGGGACGACCATAACGAAGTTTTCGATGACAGTATTTTAGCTTATCGTGACGCCCGCTCCAAAGTTCCGCTTGAAGCTGATAACGCCAAAAGGCAAAGAGTTTACACCGCGCTTTTAAGAAATGTATCTCCGACTTTCGGCAAGAATCCCGCCAAAAAAGTTTTTGCTGGCAAAATGGAAACTTTTTTAACTTGTCTAAGGGTGGCGTCATATCTGCGCGAAAAACTTTTGAATGAAACGGTAGGAAAATTCTTTGAAGAAATGTCGCTTGAGGCAATTAATAAAACTTTGTACGCCTCAATAGCTCCTGCAGATTTACGCCTTTTGATTTTTGAACTGCCGAATATTTTAAAAATGAATTACCCCGCCGCCGAAAATATCCGCCAATCCTGTATAAAAATAATTCCAAAATTTATGGATAAATTCCGCACGCCCGTTGCTAACACGTGGAACGATTTTATAAAATTGCAATATCTGCTGGAAATGCTGAAAACTTTTGAACCGAAAGAAAAAATTTGAAGATGTCAAAACCTATGGATAAATTCCGCACGCCAATAGCTAACACGTGGAACGATTTTATAAAATTGCAATACCTGCCGGAAATGCTGAAAACTTTTGAACCGAAAGGAGAAAACTAAATGGCAGTTGATAAAAATCTATTTTTGTACGATTTAGCCGTTGTTTCAATGTTGAAAAATGAAGGACCGTATTTAAAAGAATGGCTTGACTATCACATTTTGGCGGGCGTAGATCACTTTTTCATTTACGATCACAACAGTCCCGACAATATGAAGGAAATTTTAAGACCTTACGTTGAGCGCGGGATTGTAACTTGTATTTTTGCCCCCGACAAACGTAAACAAGTAGACACTTTTAACGAAGCGGTTCAACTTTACAGATTTTTTTGCCGCTATATGACTTTCATTGACGGTGACGAATTTATTTTCCCGCAAAGTAATAAAAGTATCCTTGAAGTTACGGATGAAATTTTTCAAAATAAATCAACTGCCGGCGGACTTGTTATTAATTGGATAATGTACGGCTCCAATAATCTTGAAAAGGCAGATTATTCAAAGGGCGTTTTGGAAAGATTTACACGCCACGCCAATAAACTAAAAGATACCATAAAAACTATCGCCAATCCGCGCAAAGTTGATTATATGTTTACGCCGCATTATATGGTTTACTTCGACGGCTACCACCAACTTGATGAAGTTTCATTGCACTTTTTCCCGAATACCAATTATAAAATTTCTGATAAAATTATTATGAATCATTACTTCTACAAGTCTCATGAAGAATTTCAAAATAAAATGGCGCGCAATTCCGCCGCGTACGGGAAAAATCCTGAAGAACGATTAAAAAAGACTTTCAGTCATGAAGAAAGTAATGACGTTTACGACGACAGCATTTTAAAATATCGTAACTCCCGCCAAAAAATTATGGGCGAAAAAATAAATCAAATTAATTATGGAAAAATTTACGGCGCGCTTGTTAATAATCTTGCGCCAACTTTTCAAAGAAACGCGCCAAAAGAATTTTTCAACGGCAAAATGGAAACTTTTTTGACTTGCCGCAAATTAGCTGAATACCTGCGCGGCAGAATTTTGGACGAAGAATCCGGAAAATTTTTTGAAGAAGCCGCGCTCCGTGCAATTTATAAAACACTCTTTACAAATGTTTCGATTGCTGATATAAAATTACTTTTGAGCGAAATGCCAAATATTTTAACGCGGGATTATCCAATAGTAAAAAATATCGTCGAGGCTTGCATAAAAATTTTATCGCAAATTAAAGATTCAGTTCGCAATACGATTAACGACCCAAAAAAAATGTTGATGTGGCGACAATTCACAGAATATGATTATTTGATGAGAATGTTACAATCTTTTAAATTTCCCGAAAATAAGGGATAAGGATTAAGGATTAAGGACTAAGGATTAGGGATTGACGACGGCAAATTCAATTTTAAAATTTTTAAGAAAATAAAGCTTAAGGAGCTGATTTTATGGATAAAAGCAACATTGAGCACAATTCGCAAAATATTTATTACCGCTCGACAGTCGGCGCGGTTGAAACAGGCAGTACAATTCGGCTTGGTATTCGTATCAATACTGATGAAACGATTCAACAAGTTTTACTTCACACGTGGTCGGACGGCTCCGGCGAAAAATGGACTAACCTTTCAACCCGTGACGACGTAAAATCTAAAGAAAAATTTTACTCAACTGAAATTACAATGCCGGAAAAAGGTTGCCTTGTTTGGTACCATTTTATTATTGTAACTTCAGAAAAAACTTATTACTACGGCAATAATCCCGAGCAACTCGGTGGCGTCGGCGAACTTTATTTTGACTACGCGCCGCCCGCCTTCCAAATTACCGTATATCAACGCGGCGCAAAGACTCCCGATTGGTTCAAACATTCGGTAATGTATCAAATTTTCCCTGACAGATTTTATCGTGAAGGAAATGAAATTGTCGAAAAGCGCGGCGCAGTTTTTCACGCAAGCTGGAAAGATGATCCTTGTTACTACAAAGACGTTGATACAACTGACATTGTTGCTTACGATTTTTACGGCGGCAATTTGCGCGGCGTCGAAAGTAAACTTGACTACTTGAAAGAATTGGGAATTTCTACAATTTATTTCAATCCGGTTTTTGAATCGGAAAGTAACCACCATTACGACACGGGAAATTATCACAAAATCGACCCAATTTTAGGAACGAATGAAGAATTTAAGCATTTGCTTGACGTTGCACGCTCAAAGGGAATTTCGATAATTATTGACGGCGTTTTCAGTCATACCGGCAGCAACAGCATTTATTTCAATCGCAACGGGCAATATAATTCTGTAGGCGCGTATCAATCCAAAAATTCTCCTTATTTTGAATGGTACAGTTTCAGAAATTATCCTAACGATTATGAAAGTTGGTGGAATTTCCCGACTTTACCGAATGTTAGAGAAATTACGCCGTCCTATATGGATTTTATAATTCGTGACAATGACAGCGTTTTAAAACATTGGGTACGCGAGGGAATTGCCGGCTGGCGTTTAGATGTCATTGACGAATTGCCCGCCGAATTTTCGCAGTTATTTTTTGCCGAATTGAAAAAGGCAAATCCCGACGCAATTATGATAGGCGAAGTTTGGGAGGACGCTTCAAATAAAATTGCTTACGGCGTCCAGCGTCAATATTTGTGCGGTTATGAAATGGATTCTGCTATGAATTACCCGTGGCGCGCACATTTGTTTGATTTTATTTTGGGGAAAATTGACGGCGAAACTTGTATGAAACGAATGGAAAGCCTGCGCGAGAATTACCCTAAAGAAAATTTCTACGTGATGATGAATTTACTTTCAAGCCACGATATTATGCGTCCCGTTACAATTTTTGGGGAAGCTCCATACTATGACAAAATGCCGGCGATTGAACAAGCGAAATTTAAACTTGACGAAAAACACGAAAAACTCGGCAAGGCGCGCTTAAAAATGGCGGCGTTGTGGCAAATGACATATCCCGGCGTTCCCTGCGTTTATTACGGCGATGAAATTGGTATGCAAGGCTTTAAAGACCCGACTAACCGCCGCCCTTATGATTGGGAAAACGGCGATAAAGATTTACTTGAAACTTACAAAAAATTTATCGCAATTCGCAACAAAAATTTAGTTTTGCAGACAGGCGAATTTTTACCGTTGCCTTCGCACGGCGATATTTTTGCATACGCGCGGGTTATTCGTAACGGGCGGGACGTTTTTGACAACGAAGCACAAAATGACGCTTACCTTGCCGCGTTCAATCGTTCGACTGAAGAGGCGCGGGAAGTTTCATTTGACGTAAGCGATTTTGCGGGCGGCGTATTTGTTGACGCTTTCGACCCGACTAACACGAAAAAACATTATCCCGTAACACGCGGGCGCGTCAATTTCAAACTTCAGCCGCTGGAAGGTGTTTTGTTACACCATATCCCGCAAAAGAAAAATTATGACCGTCGCGCAGGAATTTTATTACACCCGACAAGCTTGCCTTCAAAATACGGTATTGGCGATTTGGGCAAAGAGGCGTTTGAATTTATCGACTATCTTAAAGCGGCGGGACAAACAATTTGGCAGATTTTGCCGCTTAATCCTGTAGGTTTCGGTTATTCGCCGTATCAATCGCCTTCAGCGTTTGGCGGCAACCCAATGCTTATATCGCCCGCAGATTTAGCCGAGAGAGGCTTTTTGACTGAAGATGATATAAAAGTACCATCGAAGCCGTTTAAGGCGTCTACAGTCGAATTTGAGCGCGTGTGGAGCTTTAAATCTGCGCTGCTTAAAAAAGCGTTCAGGAACTTTAAAGAAAAAATTGAAACTGACGAAAATTTGAAATTGCATTTTGAAAAATTCTGTGAAGATGAATCTTACTGGCTTAAAGATTATGCACTTTTCGCCGCCTTAAAATCTAAAAATAATGATTCTTACTGGATTGAATGGGGCGAAAAAATTAAACAGCGCGACGCAAAAACTTTAGAAAATCTGCGCGAGAAATTGGCGGATGAAATTTTGTATGTTGAATTTGAACAGTATATTTTCAATGTACAGTGGCAGAAATTGCACGCTTACGCAAATGAACGCGGTATTCAGATTTTGGGCGATATGCCAATTTTTGTATCAGCTGACAGCGCGGACGTTTGGGCTAATCCAAAACTTTTCCAACTCCTTGAAAGTGGCAGACCTGAAAAAGTTGCAGGCGTACCGCCGGATTATTTCAGTGTAACAGGGCAACTTTGGGGCAACCCGCAATATAATTGGGACGAAATGAAGGCTGAAAATTACCGCTGGTGGAAATTGCGTTTCAAGAAACTTTACGCGCTTGTTGACATTGTGCGAATTGATCATTTCAGGGGATTTGAAAGTTACTGGTCTGTTGACGGCTATGCAGAAAACGCTATCAAAGGCGAATGGATTAAAGGACCGGGTAAACCTTTCTTTGACGTTATCAAAAAAGAATTTGGCGACAGCGCGCAGATTGTGGCTGAAGATTTGGGAATTATCACTGATGAAGTTGAAGAATTGCGGCAAGCTTGCGGTTTTCCCGGTATGAAAATTTTGCATTTCGAGTTACATTTCAATGAAGACGGGCGAATTGGATTTGTTGCGCCGGAAAATTCTTTGACGTACACCGGTACGCACGATAACAATACAACGGTCGGCTGGTTTATGGAAGATGTTGACAATTTAAGCAAGCCTACAATCGCCGCGTTAATTGGTGCAGATGTCCGCCGTCCTGATGATGTTTGCCAAAAATTAATTGAGTTTGCCTATGCCTCAAATTCTCGTTACGCTATTGTTCCAATGCAAGACGTTTTGAAACTTGACAGCCGCGCAAGAATGAATACGCCCGGTACTGTCGGTACAAACTGGGGCTGGCAACTTAAACCGGATTATCAGCTTGAAGCGGAAGCCGGCAAGTTAAAGGCTCTTTGCAACAAGTATCTTAGGTGATAGGTTTTAGGGGTTAGGGGTTAGGGGAAAATCCTTAGCCCTTAGCCCTTAGTCCATAATCCTTAAAAAACGACTGAAAGGAAGTTTTTTTGTGGCAGCAGAAAATACATTTGTGGTAGAAAAAACTTGTCCAATTTGCGGCAAAGAAACGCGCGTCATAAAAACTCGGTCGCGGCTTGTTGTCGAAAAACGCGACGAAGATTTATGCGTACACTACAAGGGATTCAGCCCTTACTACTACAGAATTTGGGTTTGTGAACATTGCGGCTTTGCGGCGGACGAACCAACTTTTACAACACATATGCCCAGCAAACACCGTGAAAAACTTTCTGAATTTCTCAAGCAAAAAGAGTTGGAAATTGAATTTACAGAAACGCGCACTTTGCCGGACGCCGTCGGCTCTTTCATTATGGCGTTGGTTTACCTTGACATTATTAACGGTCCCGCCTCCAAAAAAGCTTCATACAATCTCAACGTTGCGTGGCTTTATCGTTTTGCCGGAATTTACCCCGAAAAGGAAAGTGAATACTTAAATTTGGCGGCTGAATTGTTTGACGAATCGCTTGCAAAGGAACGTTATCCTATTGGCGGCTTGTCTGATATGGCGGCGATTTATTTAATTGGTGCTATTTATTATCGGCTCGGCAATACTGAAAAATGCACGCAGTATCTTTCAAAAATTATCAGCGATCAAAGTGTCCGTACCAGTGAGCCGAAAGTTTTCGACAAGGCGCGTGACTTATGGGGCGATATTCGCGCAGATAAGAAAAAATCTGCTAAAAAGTAGGGACTAAGGGTTAAAAAATTTTTCCCTAATCCTTAATCCTTAATCCCTAGCCCTTAAAAAGGAGGAATAGATTTTGAAAAAGGCGTGGAAATTTTTGGGCGTTGCACTTTGTTTCATTGGAATTTTTACGGCAACGCCAAACGCCGATGCAAAACGTAAAAACGAGCCGGAAAAAATTTTGTACATACCGCACGATAACCGCCCTGTTGTTGTTGAACAAACGATTGATATTATTGAACGCGCCGGTTACAAAGTTATCGCTCCGCCGAAAGAAATTTTGGGCAGCCGTGAAGATTTGGGCAACCCTGACAGATTATGGGAATGGCTTGAATTGAACACTAAAAAAGATATTGTTGCCGCCGTCATTTCGTCTGATTCCATGCTTTACGGCAGTTTAATTTCTTCACGCTTGCACAACTACGACAGGCAACTGATTTTGGAACGCGCCGAACTTTTTAAAGATTTTCGCAACAAACATAAAAATTTACCAATTTACGTTTTCGGCTCCATTATGAGGACGCCGCGCAACGGCAATTCTTCAGGTTACGAAGAGCCGGATTATTATAGAAATTACGGCGCAAATATTTTCCGCTATACCGCGCTGATTGACAAATGGGAAACTGAAGGTTTGACGCCGCGTGAAAATAAAGAGATAATTTTTTTACAAAAATTGATACCTGCGCGAGCGTTGGAAGATTGGCAGGAACGACGGGAAAAAAATTTTGAGGCAAATGAAAAATTAGTCGATATGGCGGGCGAAAAAATTTTTGATTGTTTGTTACTCGGCAGGGACGATAACGCGCCTTTTTCTCAAACTCACAAGGAAGGGCGAAATTTGGCAAAGTACGGCGAAAAAATTTCCGGAGATAAATATCAAACAATCGCCGGAATTGATGAAATTGGCTTGATACTTTTGACGCGCGCAATTAACGACCGCACCAACGCCCAAAATTCGGTATTTGTTTCGTACAACACGGGCGCGGGCGGCAATACCATTCCAACTTATTCTGATGAAACGATTGACACTTCAATTAATGCGGAATTTTTGGCACTCGGTGTAAATCGTGTTGATAATGTCAATCGCGCAGATTTAATTTTGGCAGTCAATACCAATCCCGACGGCAAAACTTTTGAGGCGATTAGTTCATTTAACAATTTGCGGGCGCGGGAAGGTACGAATTTTTTTGTAAACAGTTTGCAAACTTATTTGAACAGCGGAGCGAAAGTTTCAGTTGCCGATATTGCCTTTGCAAACGGCGCAGATAACGCGCTTATGGAGCAACTTAAAAATCAAAAAATGCTTTTCAAACTTCAATCTTACGCGGGCTGGAATACGGCGACGAACTCAACCGGCTTTGCACTTTCAACGGGAATTTTGGCGCGCAAAATGACTGACAACGATAAAAATAATTTGTTGGTTACGCGCTATGTTGACGATTGGGCGTACCAGTCAAACGTCAGAAATACTGTTGCGGCGCGGCTGAATTGGATTTACGGCGCGGGCTATTATAATTTGCTTGACGATAAAAAAGATGACGCCGCCGAGTGGTGCGAGCAACTTTTAACCAATTTTGTAAGAAACAATTTGCCGGAAGTTACGTTGAAAAATAAAATGCGCGTGCAATTCACTTGGAACAGAATGTTTGAGGCTGAAATTAGTTTCCGGTAAACAAAAAAACTCGACCACGTTTTGTGACCGAGTTTTTTTTTGAATCGCAGAAAACTAAATAGCGCGTTGAATTTTCCCTGAACGAAGACAACGAGTGCAAACATTGACGCGCTTAATTTCGCCGTCGATAACTGCGCGAACACGTTGAATATTCGGTTTCCATTTGCGTTTAGTTTTCAAGTGCGAATGGCTGACGTTCATCCCTGACATAGTACCTTTATGGCAAATCTCGCAATAAGCGGACATAAAATTTCACTCCCTTTCAAAGTAACGCGCGTATTATATCACAGCTTTTTTGACGTTGCAAATATTTTTTTATTTTAAATATACTTTCTTTTTATAAAGAAAGTATCAAAGAAAATCTTTCGCCCGGTGAAAATCGATGACGGGCTGGGGTGTTACAATTTCAGCGTTATTAAAATTTGCTAAGCATTTCAAAAATTTCAGCATCCAATTTTTTTTAGTTACCATCTTTATTTTAAGATTAAGGAGGAATTAATTTGAAACCAATAAATTTGAAAATAACTGCTTTTGAACCTTTCGCAAAAACTGTTGAATTGGATTTTGAAAAGGGCTTGAACGGCGAAAATTTTTTTCTGATACACGGCGCGACCGGCGCAGGTAAAACTTCAATTCTCGATGCTATATGTTATGCACTGTACGGCAACAGCTCCGGCGGCGAACGCAACGCCAAAATGATGCGCTGTGAACAGGCGGCGGCTAATCTTCAAACTGAAGTTGAATTTACTTTTGCGCTCGGCGATAAAATTTACAGGATTAAGCGCGGCTTGAAGTCTGAAGAGTCTGATTCTGCCGCCGAAATTTACCGAAATAACCTGTTGCTTGAGACCGGCGCAAACAAAGTTAATAAAATCGTCAGTGAAATTATCGGCTTTAAAATTGACCAATTCAGGCAGGTTATACTTTTGCCTCAAGGCAGTTTCAAAAAATTTTTAACATCAAATTCAAGGGAACGCGGCGAAGTCTTGAATACACTTTTTGACGCCAATTTCTACGCGCTGATTGAAAACCGCTTGAAAGAAAAATCTGCCGCCGCCGAAAAACTTTGTACCGACCTTGAAAATCAACAAAAAAATCTGCAAAATGACGCCCGCCAAATTTCAAATACTACTGACGAAGAATTTAATTTGCCCGCGTTGTTGGAAACTTTCAATGAAAATCTGCGCCGCGCCAAAATTAAAATCGATGAACTCAAATTGCAACTCGATAAAGCCAATGCAGATTTAACCGCCGCCGAAATTCTCAACAAAGACTTTGAAAACCTTAACGCCGCCAAAAAAAATCTTGCAGACGCCCGCGCCGCGCTTGAAAAAATTTCTGCAGATTTAAAAACTGCCCGCGCCGAATACGACAAACGCAAGACTGAAGAAAATCTGCGCGATGAACTTAAAAATAAAATTGTCGAACTCAATAAAATTATCGCCGCTATTTCTGAATTTGAAAATAAACAGCAGGAACTTTTAAAAGCTAAACAAACTGAAACTGCCGCGCTGGAAAGTTTGAAAAAGCTTGAACTGCAACAAAAAAAATGTGAAGAACGCCTTGAATTTTTACGGCAACAAGAAAATTCACTGCAGGGCGCAGACGCCAAATTTGTACAAGCCGCCCAAAAACTCAAAGACGCACGGGAATTTGAAGTTTGCAAAAAAGAAATTGCCCGCCTTAAAAAAGAATTAACCCCCGCGCAAAAAAGACTTGAAGTCGCCACAAAAAATCATAATGACGCGCAAAAACTTTTTAAACAGTTGCAACTCTTGCAAAAACTTTGCGCCGCCGCAATGTTGGCTAAAGACTTGCAAGACGGCGAACCTTGCCCCGTTTGCGGCTCTCTGCGCCACCCAAAACTTGCCTTCACTGAAGAAACTATCCCTAGCGATGAGGAAATTGAAGCCGCCGAAAATCTTTTGAACAAAAGACAAATCAAACTCGACGACGCCAAAAGAGACTTAACCACGATTGAAGAAAAAATTAACGCACAAAATAACTTGCTTGAAAAATTCATTGACGTGTTGGAACTTGCAGACGCTGAAAATCTTTACAACACCGCCAAAAAATCTGCAGACGATTTAAAAGCCGCCCGTGAAAATCTCAAAAAGGGCGAAAGTTTTACTAAGGACGTTATCGAAAAAGTTAAATCTGCGCGAGTTGACGCCGAAAATAAAACTCGTATTGCCGAAAATCTGCGCGGGATTGTCGAAGAAAAAAAATCTCAAATACCCGCCGAATTTTTGACTGATTCTAAAAAAATTGCCGAAGATTTAGCCGCCGTTCAAACTCAAAAACAAAAACTTGACGCCGCGTGGCAAGCCGCCGAAGAAACTTTTCATATTTGCGAAAAACAATATTCAAAATGCGCCGGTAAAGTTCAAGCCGCCGAAACTTCATTCAATGACGCCGCCAAAAAAATTGAAGGCAAAACACCGCCCAATATCTTTGAACTTCAAAATAAAAAAATCCTCGCGCAGGATTCACACACCGCCGCCGTTACTGAATTTGCCGCACTTGAAAATAATTTGAAACGCCTGCAAGATATTTCACAAAAACTTGAAACAGTCGCCGCCGAAATTTCAACCGCCGATACAAATTTTCAAATATGGAAAAAACTTGCTGACGTGGCAAATGGCACAATTTCAAAAATTACTTTCCAACGCTACTACCTCAACGCAATTTTTAAGGAAGTGATTTTTGAGGCAAATGAACGCCTTGAAAGAATGAGCGGCGGGCGTTATCGTTTTCGCAATGAAAAAAATGCAAATTCCAAAAAAAGGCTCGAAGGCTTAGACTTAGAAATTTTTGACGCTTACAGCGGCTCGGCTCGCCCCGTCGAAACTTTATCCGGCGGCGAAAGTTTTTTGGCGTCATTAAGTTTGGCATTGGGATTGGCGGCGGTCGTCAAAAATACGGCAGGCGGTATTAAACTTGATACGATTTTCATTGATGAAGGCTTCGGCACTTTGGACGGCGAAACTTTAGATGTTGCAATGAACGCGCTGACTGATTTACAAATTGGCGGGCGGCTCGTAGGGATTATTTCACACGTTGACGAACTGAAACGCCGCGTACCCGTGCGCCTTGAAGTTGTCAAAACTAAAACCGGCAGTACCGCCTATTTCGCAAGATAAAAATTTTTTTTACCCGTCGAAAGGCGGGATTTTTTTTGCAACAAAATTTTTTCAAAAACTAATTGATAATATTTTTTAAGTCTGTTATAATTCTCAAATGAAATTATATTTAAATTAAAATTTTTTAAAGTTGGTGATAAAATGACATTGAAAGATACAACCGCCGGAATGACGGTAAGAATTGACGAAGTAAAAGAATCGCCGTTAAAGCAACGCTTAATGACTATGGGCTTAATCCCCGGTACGAAAGTTGAAATTTTAAATTCTGCGCCAATGGGAGACCCAATAGCTATTCGCCTTCGCTCTTACAATTTGGCAATGCGTAAGGATGACGCGGCGCACATTCAAGTTACAGCAATTTAAGGGAGTGATAAAATGTCTGCAATTTCAGTGGCTTTAACCGGCAACCCCAATACCGGTAAATCTACAATTTTTAATGAACTTACCGGCGCACGCCAAAAAATCGGCAACTGGCCCGGCGTTACAGTCGATAAAAAAGTTGGCGTTGTCGAATACAAAGACAGAAAATTTTCAGTGGTCGATTTACCCGGCACTTATTCAATCAATGCACGTTCGCAGGAAGAAAAAGTTGTCAGCGATTATTTCGCCGAAAATAAACCTGATATTGTCGTGAATATTATTGACGCCTCAAACATTTCCCGCAATTTATTTTTGACTGTTCAACTTATGGAGCAGGGAATACCGCTGATTATAAATTTAAATATGATGGACGAGGCGGCGCGTCACGGGATTAAAATTGACGAACATAAACTTGAAAAAATGTTCGGAATGCCCGTTACAAATACGGTCGGACGCAGTAATAAAAGCGTGCGCGTGCTGTTGGACGTTTTCACAAATACACGAATGGCGAATTATCAGCCGAGCGAAATTTTTAAACAACACATTGACAAAATTAACGCAATAAAAGCAAGCGGACAATCGCCGGAAAAAATTGACGAAGAAATTATAACTGCGCGCTATGATTTTATTGATAAAGTTATGGCGGAGGCTGTAACAGTCAGCGCGGCAAGTCCTTCACTTACAGATAAACTTGATAAATATTTGGCAAACGGTGTAACTTCGCTTGTGATAATGGTTGCGGCGTTTTACCTTATGTTTCAAATTGCGTTTGAGTGGATAGGGCAGCCGCTCGCAGATATGCTCGGCGAATGGTTTGAAGAAACTGTAGCACCGGCGGCGGCTGAAGCAATGGCGGCGGCGGGCGTTGCAGATTGGATGCAAGCGTTGGTAGCAGATGGCGTTATTGTGGGCGTCGGCGCGGTTTTAAGTTTTGTACCGCTGATTTTTACACTGTTTTTAATTTTAAGTTTTCTGGACGGTACGGGATATATGGCGCGTGTTGCCTTCGTAATGGATCCAATTATGCGTCGCGCAGGTTTAACCGGTAAAAGTATTATGCCGCTGATTATGGGTTACGGTTGCGGCGTTCCGGCAATTATGGGTGCGCGTGCACTTGACACTCACAAAGACAGAATGATTTCAATTTTAATCACACCGTTTTTAACTTGCAGTGCGAAAGTTCCAATTATCGCACTTTTCGCAGTAATGTTTTTCCCTGACAACGCGGGCGATCTAGTTTTTGTAATGTACGTTTTGGGCTTGGCGGTTGCAATTTTAATGGCGAAAATTTTGGGTCATACGGTTTTCAATGAAAATCAATCAACATTCCTGCTTGAATTGCCGCCGTATCGTTTGCCGGATATTAAAACTGTTTTACTTGAAACGTGGGACAAAGGCAAAGGCTACATTATTAAAGCCGGTACGATTATTTTTGCAATGACGGTTGTTATTTGGTTCCTTTGCAGTTTCAATTCCGAAGGTATGACTGATGATATGAATGAAAGTTATTTGGCGTCGATAGGTTCTGCAACTTCAGTACTTTTTGCACCGCAAGGCTTTGATACTTGGGAAGCGGGCGCGGCAATAGTAACCGGCGTAATGGCTAAAGAGGCGGTTGTTTCAACAATCGGCGTATTGTACGGCGCGGACGAAGATGCAGTTGATACTGATGACGCTGAAGGTACTTCTGAAGTTTTGATGACAACTTCAATGGCTACAGCGTTTACACCATTGGCGGCGTTGGCGTTTATGGTATTCACTCAACTTTACAGCCCGTGCGTAACTGCACTCGGTACAATTAAAAAAGAGGCGCAAAGTTGGAAATGGATGGGCTTTGCATTTGTTTACACCTGCGCGGTTGCGTGGATTGCGTCAATGTTGGTTTATCAAGTCGGAAGGTTGCTCGGCTTTGAATAATTGCTACTGAAAACTAAAAGGCGGTTGACTCCAAAACAGGACATCAGCCGCTAATTTTAACTTAAAAATTTTTATGACATAGCCATTTTTACAATTTCGGGGTTATCATAAGCCGCCCATAAAGATTTATTTTCGTCGAATGTGCGAATTGAATTTATTTCGTCTGCAGTTAATTCAAAGTCGAAAATTGAAATGTTTTCTTCCATTCGCAATTTTTTTACAGATTTTGGAATTGAAATTATTCCGCGCTGGAAATTAAAATGCAAAAAAATTTGGGTAGGCGTCTTTGAATATTTTTCTGCAAGTTGCATTAAGACGGGATTTTTTGTAACTTCGCCGATTCTGTGTTGTCCGAGTGGTTCCCACGCCTCATGCTGAATTTTGAATTTTTCCATCCACTCATGCAAAAATTGTTGTTGAAAAAATAAATGCGTTTCAACTTGATTGACTGCAGGAACAATTTCATTGAAAGTTGCCAAGTCCGCCATTCTTTCAGCTGAAAAATTTGAAATTCCTATTGCACGAAGTTTTTTATCTTTGTATAAATCTTCAAGCGCGTGCCACGCCGAATAATAATCTGAAAGCGGCTGATGAATTAAAACCAAGTCCAAATAATCTGTTTGCAATTTTTTCATAGACTCAAGGACAGATTTTTTGGCTTTTTCGTAGGTGTATTCGGTTACCCAAACTTTTGTAGTTAAAAAAATTTCTTCACGCGGCACCGAAGTTTTTGCAATGGCTCTGCCGACTGCCTCTTCATTGTAGTAAGCTTGCGCCGTGTCTATAAGTCTGTAGCCGACTTCCAGCGCATCAAGTACGCATTTTTCGCAAATATCTTCCGGAATTTGAAAAACGCCGAAACCTATCGCCGGCATTTTAACCCCGTTGTTAAGTGTAAAAAATTCCATAAAAATTTTTCCCCTTTCAAATTATTTAATGGTTTTTGCGTCGATAACGTAGCGAAATTTCACTTCACCGAATTTAACTTTTTGAAAAGCCTCGTTAATTTTATCGGCAGAAATTATTTCTACCGCCGGAAAAATTTTGTGTTTGGCTGAAAAATTTACCATTTCTTCAGTTTCAGCCATTCCGCCAATAGAAGAGCCGATAATTCTTTTGCCGCCGGAAGTCAAAATGTGGCTGTCGAAATTAAAAATATTTTCGCCGAGAGGAGGCATTCCCAAAATTACGATAGTACCCAAACTTTTCAAAGTGTCAATGTACGGTTGCAACTCAAATTTTAAGGGGATTGTGCAAATAATGGCGTCGAATTTATTTTGATAATTTTCAAATGCTTGAGGATTCTTTTTAGTGTTTAAATAATCAACCGCGCCGAATTTTTGGGCGTCAGAAATTTTTTCGTCAGTAACTTCAAAAACTGTAACATCTGCGCCCATAGCCTTTGCATATTGTACCGCCAAATGACCTAATCCGCCCATTCCGGCAACTGCAACTTTATCGCCTTTTTTGATACCGAGTTGTTTCAGCGGCGAATAAACCGTAATTCCGGCGCACATTAAAGGAGCGACACTTTCGACAGGGATATTTTTTGGAATTGGAACGGCGAATTTTTCATTCACAATAATTTTTGTAGCGTAGCCGCCGCCCGTCCATTCTGCGCCTTCAATGCAGTATTGCTCCAGATTATTTTTGCAAAATTCGCAGACGCCGCAGGAATTTAAAATACTGCCCACGCCTACAATATCGCCGACTTTGAAACGCTTTTCATTTTTGCCGATTTTTGAAACTCTGCCGACAATTTCATGACCGGGAACGTAGGGATATTCGACAATCGCCCCGTGTTCGTCGTTTACAAGATGAATATCAGAATGGCAAACTCCGGCGTACAAAATTTCAATCTGAATATCTTTTTCGTCGAGTTCCTTTAAATCAAATTTATAAGGTTTAAGCGGCTCATGTACGGCACTTGCCGCCAATCCCCAAGCAGTTTCCGCCGCAAGTGCTGAAGAAAAATTTGCAAATACAATCAGAAACGCAATTAAAAAAAGTTTTTTCATTTCATAACCTCCAATTCTTCGCGCAGGGCTTTTTCATAAGCCGTCATTCCCGCTAAAAGTTTTTGAAAATTTCTTTTGCCGATTCTGTTAAAAACTTTCCTGTCAAAATTTATCAGCGGTTCAGAAATTTTTTCGATAAAATCTTTGCCACTTTCGGTAAGTAAAATTTTTTTTCGGCGGCTGTCAATTTCTTCGGTTTCAAGCGTCAAATAATTATTGCGTTGAAAATCTTTGATAACTTTGTTGACTGTTTGTTTAGGCATTTTAAATTTTTTGCAAATTTCGTCCTGCGTCGTTGCACCGGCGATTATTGAAAAAGCCACTTGAACTTGAAAAAAATTTGCGCCGCTTTTTTGAAACCATTCTTCATAGCAACCATTGATTTTTCCGAGCATTTCAGTAATTTCTAAAAAATTTTCTTCCAATTTATCAGCCTCCTTACAAAAATATTTTAGTCCCTGTATGTACTTTTGTCAAACATATATTTTACCGTTGACAGCGGATTTATAATAAAAATAGGAGTGATTAAAAATGACAGCAACAATAATTTTGGGAATAGTAATAGCGGCGTTGTTCGCCAATGCTTTAAGAATTATGTACAAGGCCTTTTTCAAAGGCGAGGCGGCTTGCTGTGACAGCGGCGGCAGTAGTTGTAGCAGTGGTTGTAACGGTTGCCCGATGAAAAAGGCGATTGACACGAATTATAAAAACCGCGTTGAGCAGATTGAAAAATTGGAACTGCACAAAACAATAGATGTTGACGGTATGACTTGCGATAATTGCGTTTTTAAAGTGATACGCGCGCTGGAAAAAGTTGACGGCGTAAAAATTGCGGCGGCAAGTCTTGAAAAACAATCTGCACAGGTCGGCTTAACAAAAAATATTTCGGCTGAAGTTCTGCGCGATGCAATAAATAAAGCCGGTTATCACGCGGGCGCGGTTACAATTTAAAGACTAAAGGCTAAGGATTAGGAGCTAAGGAATTTTCTTAGCTCTATTTTTTTTGCGGTATGACTTGCGAAAACTGCATTACTAAAGTTATAATCATTGAAGATTTAAATTTTTGGGAGGTATTGAAATGCCGAAAGCAACCTTTGAAGATTTTGTTCAGGAAAAATTTATCGGGCATGAACTTGTGAACAATCCTGACGCAAGAAAAATTTTTGATATGCTGAATGACGACGCCAATATTTCAAAAGCGATTGAACTTACTGAAGCGGGACAACCGGCGTTGCTTGCGAGCGTAGACCAAATTGAAAATTTTTTTGAAGATAATAGAGATACAACAACTTTTCGCCTTGACGAGCCGCGCAACTGTCAACTGATAGGCAGAATGCAAAAAACAATTTTGCGGGCGTTCGGTTATCAGCCTGTAGCCAATAAACCTATGCAAACACTTTACTTTCATTCGGCTATGACTTACAAAAAATCCTAAAAAATTTTCAAACTAAAAACTCCCGCCACAATTCGTAACGGGAGATTTTTTATATATTTATTTAACACGTACCCTGCAAATTTGATGAGCAAGAAAATTTGCTCCTAAGTTATTGGCGTTTATACGCGCTGATTTTGGCGTAGTGTTTTTTGAAAAATTCTTCTGCAACTTGCGGGAAGAGCGCGTAGCTTAAAACGTCTTCATCAGTTGGATTCAAGAAGCCTTTGTTAATGAGTTCGTCTTTGAATTGTGCAAAAGTTTCAGCCTTAGCATCTTCAACCGAGCAATCTTCAATAATCTGATCTTCAGGAATACCGAGAGTGTTAATAATGAAATTTCTGTCAACAGGTACGGGCGTTCTGCCGAATTTGCCGCGTACCATATCTTTAAATTCATTTGGAACCATTTTATAGCGTTCGCCCGTCATAACGTTGAAAGTTGCCATTGTACCGACAATTTGACTTGACGGCGTAACAAGCGGCGGATAACCTGCATCTGCGCGAACTTTCGGCATTTCGTCAAGTAAGTCTTGATATTTATCTTCCATACCGGCTTCTTTGAGTTGGTTGGCAAGGTTAGACAACATACCGCCGGGAATTTGGAAGTCCAAAACATTAACGTTGACATCGAAATAGCCCTTGAGTCCAAATTCTTTGATAAGTTCAGCCTTGACGCCCAAGAAATGTTTTGCAATAGGCGTCATAGCTTGACGATCCAAGCCTGTATCGCGTTCGGTGCCTTTCAACATTGCAACGATTGTTTCAGTGCAAGGTTGCGAAGTATCGCAGGAAAAAGGCGAAAGTGCGCAGTCAACAATATCAACGCCCGCTTCAATCGCTTTTAAATATGTGGCGTGTCCAAAGCCGCTTGTGCAGTGCGTGTGCAGTTCAACCGGAATATCAAGCGCGGCTTTTAATTTTCTAACCAGATCATCAGCGGCGTAAGGGGCAAGCAAGCCGGACATATCTTTAATACAAACTGAATGACAGCCCATTTCTTGAAGTTGTTTAGCAAGTTCGACGAACATTTCATTTGTATGTACGGGGCTGATTGTGTAGACTAAGCAACCTTGAACTTCAGGTTTTTCAGGGCATTCAAGCGCGGCTTTAATTGCAACGCGCAAATTTCTAACGTCATTGAGTGCGTCAAAAATTCTGAAAACGCCTATACCGTGTTTTGAGGCGTGCTGTACAAATTTTTCTACAACGTCGTTTGAATAGTGATTATAGCCCAAAAGATTCTGCCCACGCAAGAGCATTTGAATTGGAGTTTTTAAGTTAGCTTTAAGTTTGTCGAGGCGTTCCCATGGATCTTCGTCCAAAAATCTCAAACAAGTATCAAAAGTTGCGCCGCCCCATGCTTCCAACGCCTTGTAACCAATTTTATCAAGACTTGCAAGCATTGGTTCCATTTGACGGTAACGCATACGAGTTGCACAAAGTGATTGATGACCATCGCGCAGGACTGTTTCCATTATCTGTAACGGTTTAGCCATTCTAACACTCTCCTTAAATAAATTGTACGAAAATTCTTTTCACAAATTATAAAATTTGCAAGCCGCCCTGTCAATAAATCTTTTTGTAAAATTTCTATATCGATACTTAAAAAAGGATTATTTTTACACCGCGCAGAATATTAAAAAAAAATTCTGAAGGGATGATAATTTTGCCAATAAAAATACCAAATAACTTGCCCGCCGCAAATATTCTTGAACACGAAAATATTTTTGTAATGAACGCGGCGCGAGCTTACGCGCAGGATATTCGCCCGCTGAAAATTTTAATTTTAAATCTTATGCCGGTAAAATCTGTAACAGAAACACAGCTTTTAAGACTTTTGGGAAATACGCCGCTGCAGGTTGAAGTTGATTTTATTTATACTGCAAGCTACACGCCTTCACACACTTCAAAAGATTATTTAACCGAATTTTACGGCACGTTCAAAGACGTTAAAAATAAAAAGTACGACGGCTTCATAATCACGGGCGCGCCGGTTGAATTTATGGATTTTGAAGAAGTTGCATATTGGTCGGAGCTTGTTGAAATTATGGAATGGAGCAAGACGCACGTTTACTCAACGTTTCATATTTGTTGGGGCGCGCAAGCCGGCTTGTATTATCATTACGGCGTGCCGAAATATATTCTTGACGAAAAAATTTCCGGCGTCTACAAGCACAAACTTTGCGTTAAGTACGAAAAACTTTTTCGCGGCTTTGACGATGAATTTTTTGTGCCGCATTCCAGAAACACTGAAGAACGCCTTGAAGATATTGAAAAAGTTCCCGCGCTGAAAGTTTTGGCAATGTCAGATGAAGTCGGCGTTTATATCGTTGCCAATTTGGAGCGGCGGCAATTTTTTATAACAGGTCATGCCGAATACGATCCTTACACTTTGAAAAATGAATATGAGCGGGATTTACGCGCCGGACTTAATCCCAAAATTCCACAAAATTATTTCCCTGAAAATAATCCTGCGCGAGAACCGGTTGTAAAGTGGCGCAGTGTGGCGCACTTGCTTTTTGCAAATTGGCTGAATTATTATGTTTACCAAGAAACTCCCTATGAAATTGATTCTATTGGTTGAGGTGTTGCAGATGAAAAAATTTTTAATTGGAATATTGGCGGCGGTTGTCCTAATTTTTCAATCGTCAATGACTTTCGCCACGCCTAAAGTTGAAATTCCGGAAGAAGTTTATAAATGGATACAATCCACGCCGCGCGGCAATTATTGGTTTAACTATCAAGTTTGCGGCTACAGAATTAACGACGACGGTACTTTAGATTTAAATATTTTGGAAGTGCCGACTATTGTTACTTATGATAACATTCAAATTGAAGACGTCATACAAAAAAGACGCTGGCGCGGGAAGTCTACGCGCGGCTACAATAATTTGATAGGGCGTGCAGATTATCTTGAATTTAATTTTGCAAACGGTACTGTTCAAATTGTGCGTCGCGCAGATTTAGACCACACTTTTACAGAATTGGATCATTACGAAGTAGGAGAGCCGGTTAAACTTTCCGAAATTGCCGAAAAAGATGTTTCCTGCAAATTTTACCGTGAAATTTTGAAATGGGTACAGGCAAATAACGATTGGATTATACAGCGTTCACGCGGCAAACTTAACGAACACGACGCAAAAATTAAACCGTCTGAAATGCCTATTTTCAAAGTCAAATTGCCCGGCAAATAATTTTCTTTGCAAACAAAAAATCCGCCGCTCGTTTGAGTGACGGACTTTTTTTATTGCCGAAAAAGTTTTAAATTACTTGAGATTTGCAAGATAATCTTTAATCTTGTCGCCGTCTTCCATATTCATAACTTCAGCAAGAATCTTTTTGGCTTGTGCTGAAGTGAAATTACGAATACGTTCTTTGACGCGCGGAATTGAAGGAGCACTCATTGAAAGTTCTTTAATACCCATAGCCATTAACAAAACAGCCGCGTTGGGGTCGGACGCCATTTCGCCGCACATACCCGCCCATTTGCCTTCTTTGTTAGCTGATTCAATCGTACGCTGAATGAGACGCAATACAGCAGGATTGAAATGATTGTAAAGGTAGGAAATTTGCGCGTTGCCTCTGTCAACTGCCAAAGTATATTGAACAAGGTCATTTGTACCGATGCTGAAGAAGTCAACATATTTTGCAAGTACGGGAGCCATAACAGCCGCCGCCGGGGTTTCAACCATAATACCAACTTGAACATCTTGTGCAAAGTCTTTGCCTTCGTGTGCAAGTTCCAATTTAGCATCTTCAACAAATTGTTTAGCGTCAAGGAATTCTTTAACGTTGATAACCATTGGGAACATAATAGCCGCTTTACCGAAAACGCCGGCGCGCAGAATTGCCTTTAATTGCGGCATAAATAAATCTTTGCGCTGCAAGCTGATACGAATTGCGCGATAACCCAAGAAAGGATTTTCTTCCTTGTCAACTTGAATGTAGGGGAGCGGTTTATCGCCGCCAATATCCATTGTACGAATTACGCACAAATTGCCGTTACATTTTTCAACAGCTGCTTTATATTCTTTGAATTGGTCTTCTTCTTTTGGAACGTCAGATTTGCCCATGAAAACAAATTCAGAGCGGAAAAGTCCTACGCCGTGTGCGCCGTAATTATTGGCGGCGTCAACGTCAGCAGGGGAGCCGATATTTGCAGCAAGGATAACTTCTTTACCGTCTTTTGTTGTTGCGGGAAGAGTTTTAAGGCTTGCATAGTAAACTTTAAGTTCTTCTTGTTTTTTAATTTTTTCGTCGTAGCTCTTGCGTTCTTTGTCAGTAGGACGAATTAAAATTTCGCCTGTTTCGCCGTCGAGAATAACGGGGTCGCCGTCAGCCATTCTGTCGATACCATCGCCAACGCCAACAACTGTAGGAATTGCGCGGGTTTTTGCAATGATAACAGCATGAGCGGTTGTGGAGCCTGCGCCGAGAATAACGCCTGCGATTTTGTCAGTTGGAAGTCCGGCAATAACTGAAGGTTCAATTTCTTTACCGGCAACAATAACTTTGCCTTCAATTTCCGGTTCTTTGATACCGAGTAAGAATTTTGCAATACGTTTACCGACGTCGCGCATATCGACAGCACGCCCGCGGAAGTATTCGTCTTCCATTTCTTCAAAGACTTTTGCTTGTTCTTCGTAAGCGTCAAGGACTGCTTTTGGTGCGGAGCCGCTTTCTTCGATTTTATCGGCGATTGCGCCGCTCATTGCGGGGTCTTCGACCATCATTCTGTGAGCTTCGAGAATACCGGCTTGTTCCTTTAAGCCTTTTTCGGTAAAGTCTTTGATACTCTTTTGAAGATTTTCTGCAACGCTAATCAAGGCGTCCGCTGCTTTTTTCTTTTCGGCGTCGAGTTTACCGGGTTTGTAGTTTACAAGGAAGCTGTCGAGATTTTGACCGGCGAGCAAAATTTTACCTACGGCTATACCGGCAATTACGCCCTTACCTTTAACTTTATCTGCCATTACAATTTCCCCTTCTGTGCTGATAGTAAAAAAGGAGGCGGCTTTTAAAACCTCCTCCTCCGACGAACTTTCGCCTAACTTTAACTCTTAGTCTTCGCCAAATTTGCTGTCAACGAGATCAACCAAAGTTTTTACAGCGTCAGCTTCGTCTGCGCCATCTGCGGAAATGGTAATTTCGGTGCCGTTGCTCAAGCCCATCGACATAATCATAAGAATGGATTTTGCGTCAACTTTTTTGCCTTTTGCGGCGATTTGGACTTTGGATTTAAATTTGGAAGCGGTCTGTACGAAAACAGAAGCGGGGCGTGCGTGAATACCGGTTTTGTTTTTGATGGTGGTTGTTTTTTCTGTCATTTAAAAATCTCTCCTTATAAAAAAACTTACTAGCTCTTGGTTTTTGCGGCTTAAACCGCTTGAAAACCTTTTCTGAAAATTACTATTCGCCGCGCTTTTTAATCTTCCTGCCTTTCAGATAAAATACATTAAAAATTTTTTGAAAATTTTTACGGCTAAAGGTTTTTCATTTCGATTGACGAATTTATTTTGAAAAATTTTTTTACGGGAGTAATTATGAACAAAATTTTAGAATCAATCCTCAAAGATGAAACTGTAAAAGATATTGCCGCCAATTTTTCACGGCACAAAAAAATTTTAAATCTGTAACGTTGGTACAAACTGCGCACGTTAAATTTGAAATTTATTTTTAAAGAATGGAGATACCATGCATAAAATTTTAGAATCAATTCTCAAAGATGAAACTGTAAAAGATATTGCCTCCAATTTTTCACGGCACAAAGAATTTTTAATTTACGGATTGAGCGGCACTCAAAAAGCCGTAACCATTGCGGCGGCGTTTGCCAAAAATCCTCGTCCTACAATTATAATCGTTAATGACAGAGAAAAAATTTCAGCGTGGCAGGAAGATTTAACTCAACTTTTGCCGGAAACTGAAATTGAAGAATTGCCGGAACTGGATTTATTTTCTGTCAAAGGTACGAGCGGTATTGAACGCCGCGCTCAACGTTTGGAACTGTTAATGAAAGTTTCAAGCGGCGAACCAATTATAATTTTGGCAACTTCAACCGCCGCCGTCAAAAAAGATTTTTCAAGACAAGATTTTTCAAATTTACAAATTCGGCTTGAACTCGGCAAAAATTTTTCGCAGGAAATTTTAATTTCAAAACTTGTAAATTTCGGCTACGAACGCACGGACGAAATTGACGCAATAGGAAAATTCAGCGTGCGCGGCGGGATTGTAGATATTTTTGCAATTAACGCGCCTAAACCTTACCGCGTCGAATTTTACGATGATACTGTTGATTCAATGCGTGAAATTAATTTTGAAACTTTACGCTCTGAAAGAAATATCAACGCGGCGACCATTTTGCCAATTTTTTCTGACAACAATAAAAACGCCGAGCCCTTTACAACCTGCGCCGGTACAAAAGGCACGGTTATTTTTGACGAACCGGCAAGAATCAAAGACTCAATCGAAAATCTTGTCAAGGAAGATCCGACCGTTAAGGAAAATATTTTTACATTTGAACAGCTTATAAAAAATTCTCGTGAAGGTTGCCTCGTTTATATTTCGTTGATGATGAAACAAATTCGCGCGGCTGAACTTTCAAACACTTTCGGAATTACCGCCACAAATTCGCCCGCCTTTCAGAATCAACCGGAATTTTTTATTTCTGAAACTAAGCGGCAAATTGAAATGGGCAGGAAAATTTTTATAACTTTTTCGACGCACCAAAGACTTAATCAAGTCAAAGAAATTCTGCGCGAAAATCAAATTTCATTTAACGCCGTAAATTTGGACATGGGCGCGCTTACTGAAGGTTTTATTTTTCCTACCGCGCAAATTGTAGTTTTGACTGAAAAAGATATTTTTGGCAGTCAAGTTGAACGGCGCAAAACTAAAGTTGCCGCAAAATACGCGGGCGATACGATAAAAAATTTCCGTGAAATAAAAGTTGGCGATTACGTTGTACACGCGGCAAACGGTATAGGAAAATATTTGGGCGTTGAAACTTTGGAGTTTGAAGGCGTCCGCAAGGATTTTTTGCATATTCAATACGGCGGCGGCGATAAACTTTACTTGCCGACTGACGCGGTACAATATCTGCAGAAATATATTTCAGATGATGATGCAACGCCGAAACTTTCAACGTTGGGTACCGGCGAATGGGCGCGCGCAAAGTCAAGGGCGGCAAGTGCGGTTGAAGATATTGCAGAAAAACTTTTGGAAATTTACGCGCGGCGGCAAGCGGCGGCAGGATTTGCCTTTGAGCCGGACGACGCGACGCAAATTGAATTTGAAGAAAAATTCCCCTATGAAGAAACGCCCGACCAACTTCAAGCCGTCGAAGATGTTAAGGCTGATATGGAAAGTTCCCGCCCAATGGACAGGCTGATTTGCGGCGATGTTGGATTTGGCAAAACTGAAATTGCATTGCGCGCGGCGTACAAGGCGGCGATGAACGGTAAACAGGTTGCGTTGCTTGTACCTACAACAGTTTTGGCGCAGCAACATTATCAAACTTTTTCTGAACGTTTTGCAGGATTTTTGCCGGTTGTAGATGTAATGTGCCGCTTCCGCACGCCTAAGGAACAACGAATTACTATGCAAAAAGTTCGCGCAGGGCAAGTTGATATTTTAATTGGGACGCACGCCATTTTAAATTCAAAAATCGAATTCAAAGATTTGGGCTTGATAATAATTGACGAAGAGCAAAGATTCGGCGTCAAGCAAAAAGAAAAAATCCGTTCAATTTCTGACGGCGTGGATATTTTGGCAATGAGTGCCACGCCAATACCGCGTACTTTGCATATGTCGTTGGTTAGTGCGCGTGATATGAGTTTAATTTCGACGCCGCCTGCTGAAAGATTCGCCGTTCAAACTTACGTAATTGAAGATGAAGGCTCCATAATTGCGGAGGCGATTAACAGGGAAATTAAGCGCGGCGGGCAGGTTTACTTTGTCTACAACAAAATTGAAACAATAGAATTTATGTACACGCGGTTACAGGAATTGGTGCCGGAGGCGAATATTAAAATTGCACACGGGCGACAATCTGACGCGGTGCTTGAAAATATTATGATGGATTTTTACGAGGGCAAGTTCAATGTTTTACTTTGCACAACGATAATTGAAAACGGCTTGGACGTTGCAAACGCAAATACAATTATGATTTATGACGCGGATAATTTCGGACTTTCGCAGTTGTACCAAATGCGCGGGCGCGTCGGGCGTTCTCATCAAATGGCGTTTGCCTATTTCATACACCGCGCCTCAAAAGTTTTGAGCGAAAACGCAGAAAAACGTTTGCATGCAATGAAAGAATTTGCACAGCTCGGCGCAGGTTTTAAAATTGCAATGCGTGATTTAGAAATACGCGGCGCAGGAAATTTACTCGGCGCGCAACAACACGGGCACATTGCAAGCGTAGGTTTTGAAATGTACTGTCAACTTTTGAATGAAGCCGTAAAAAAATTGCAACGTGTACCGATTGAAGAAGTTGCGCCCGACCCTACAATTTCGTTGCAGGTTGAAGCGTATATCGACGATAAATATATTTCAAGTTCAATGAATAAAATTGAAATTTATCAGCGGCTTGCAGTCCTGCGCGACGACGCGGAAATAAATGATTTATTGGATGAATTAATTGACAGATTCGGCGACCCTACGCTGCCGGTAGTAAATCTTTTAAAATTTACCAGGATAAAATGCGCGGCAAAAAAAATTGGCTTGGTGTCATTGCAACTGAACGCCTTGACGCTTGAATTAATTTTTGGCAGGACGGTAAAAATTTCGCCCGCCGGTTTTAACTTTTTACAAAAAAAATTTGCTAATAATTTAAGATTTTCGCATGAATCAAAGTCAATCTTTATAAAACTTGAAACTAAAAAAAATCTGCTCGATACAGCTTTAATGATTCTTAAAAAGTTGGAAGGCTAAATATCGCCCAAAAGCGGTAATTCATTTGACGCCGCCAAAAGTTCATTTGTTTCAACAACACTCAAATTATTTTCCAGTGCAAAAAAAATAATGCTGTCCCATTCGTTGCGGACGTACAATTTTTCAACGCCTGCGTAGTACAAAAGATAATTCGTTTCCTTTGCCGAAAGTTTCATTGCTAAGGCGATGGCAATTACATTTTGTCGCGCAGGTTTTTTTGTTATGCCGGAAAAAACTCTGTAAACGTACGTTGTATCGAGTTGGGAATTTTTTATTATTTCAGATTTTGTTAAATTTTTTTCGACAAGCAATTTATTCAGATATTCGGCAAGCGTAAAATCTTTAAAGTTGTCTTGATTGTTATTCAAAAAATCTTTGACGTTTTTGGCGGCGGCAAGTTCATTTTCAAGTTGTTCAGTATCTTTTTGCAAAGTTTAACGCTCCTTTGCTAAAATTTAAAGACTAAGGACTAAAAGCTGGGGGATTTTTACTAATCCCTATTCACTAACCACTAATCCCTAAAATTGAGGTGATAGACTTGAAGGCAAATGTTGAGGCGTACTTAAAATTTCGATATGAAAAAATACGTCTGCTCAAACAAAATTCTAAAAGTGAAGTTTGGTTGGCGTTGAATAAATCGACTAATCAACCTGTTGTAATGAAAATTATAAATTCCGGCGGTTTACCCTACGCCGCGCTGAAAGAAAATTCACACCCGCTGCTTGCCAAAATTTTTTATTGCGCAGAATCTGAAACGGATACAGTTGTTGTTGAAGAATTTATAGCGGGCGAAACTTTGAGCGAAAATAAAACTTTGACTGATTCAGAGGCGCGCCAAATTCTTTTGCAAATGTGCGACGGCTTGAAATTTTTGCACGGGCTCGGAATTATTCACAGGGATATTAAGCCTTCAAATTTAATTCTGCAGAGCGGCGGCAATATTCGGCTGATAGATTTTGACGCGGCAAGAATTTTTAAAGCGGGGCAAGTCGAAGATACAAAATATTTGGGAACGAAAGGTTACGCGCCGCCCGAACAATTCGGCAGCGGGAATAATCGCCGCGAAATATCCATCTTCCTCGACCATCGGAGAAAGTTTGCCGTCATAGCTATAGCTCATCTCGACGCAAACTTTCTCC
>CALDHY010000094.1 GCA_937901445.1 uncultured Selenomonadales bacterium | reverse complement strand
GTCCAGAATTTGATAGCCGGCGTCCGTCAGGGCATGGTATACATCATCGCGCTTTTCACGGATGATCCCGCTGCAAACGAACGTGCCTCCGGGCGCCAGATACGCCTTCAGCGGCGCCGCCAGCAGGCAGATGACCGGTGCCAGGATATTGGCCACGGCAAATTCGTACGTCCCATGAACGCCCTTCAGCAGGTCGCCCTTTTCCACATACTGTTCAGGTCTGTAGAACAGCCGCTTTATTTTTCCGGGAATAACATTCCTTACGCTAGAATTGTTCATTTCTGTACGCACGACACCCTTAACTTTTGCCACATCATTTACGGGACAAACAAAAAGAAGGATTAGAATAGATGCAACAATGGTCATTGTAGTGTAGAAAAGAACTTTGATTTCTCTAGGAACGGCAAGGGCAAGAACTTCCTTTGAGTGATGGAGCATGTTTAAGTGTTCCAGACGGACTGAATTTTTCCTATTCATTCTGAGCCTTCTCCAGTGCGGCATACAGTCCGCCTTTTTCTTCAAGTTCATCATGTGAACCAAACTCCACAATATGACCGCCCTCCATCACAAAGACTGTATCACAACTGCGTACGGTTGAAAGTCTGTGTGCAATCATTATCATTGTACGCCCGGCGGCTATTGGTTCAATGTTTTGCATAATGATATTTTCGGATTCATAGTCAAGGGCTGAAGTTGCCTCGTCAAAAATCAAAATACGCGGGTCGGAAATTAACGCGCGCGCAATAGCAATTCTTTGACGTTGCCCGCCGCTTAACAAACTGCCGCGTTCGCCTACGAAAGTTTCATAGCCGTTTTGGAAGTTGTCAATAAATTCAGTTGCGCCCGCCATTCTTGCCGCCTTTACAACGTCATCATGACTTGCATTTGGACAAGCGATTCTGATATTTTCTTCAATCGTGCCGCTGAAAAGTTTGCTGTCTTGCAAAACTACGCCAATTTGTCTGCGTAACCACGCCGGCTCAACCTGCGCGATGTCTACGCCGTCAATTAAAATTCTGCCGTTTTCAGGTAAAAACAAACGCTGAATCAGTTTAGTTAAAGTCGATTTACCGGAGCCGGAACGCCCGACAATTCCAACTTTCATACCGGCAGGAATTCTGACGTTGATATTATCCAAAACTTTGCCGCCCTCCGGCGTGTAACTGAACGCCAATTTTTCAAGTGAAATTTCGCCGCGCAAACTGGGTAAAGTTGTACGGGAAGGATTGAACGCGGGCTCTGTATCTTCATTCATAATATCGCCGAGCCTGTCCATTGAAACGCGAATTTGTTGGAAGTACTGCCACTGATTAATTAAGCGCATAATAGGGGCGATTAACTGTCCGGCTATCATCTGGAATGCAATTAATTCACCAACAGAAATTTCGCCCTCCATAACGTAATAGCTGCCAATCCACAAAATCGCAAGGTTGAACATACTGTACAAAAATGTACCGATTGAATTTGCGATATTTGCAAGATTAATGACGTTGAATGAAGATTTAACCAAGCGCGCCAACATTTCCTCATAGCGGCGGATAAAATTATTTTCAACGCTGGTTGCCTTAACAGTGTGAATACCGGTAATTGTTTCAATCAGAAACGAGCGATTTTCTGACGCTATTAAAAATCTTTCGTTAATCATACGCTTAAAAATTGGCGCAACAATTAAATTCAGAATTACAAATAGCGGGATCATTACCAAAACAACAACGCTCAAAACGCGGCTGTACAAAAACATTACGCCAAAATAAATTACCGCAAAAACCATATCAAGCACAATCGTTAAACTTGAACCGGTTATAAAACTGCGCAAAGTTTGCAATTCGCCCAAACGTGATACAACGTCTCCGACTTGCCACTTTTGAAAGTAACTTAAAGGCAGTGCCGTAATATTTTTAAAAAGCCTTGAACTTAACGCCACGTCCATTTTTGAACAAATATTGGTAAACAGATAGGCACGCAACGCCATTATCCAGTTTTGAAAAACCGTACAGACAATCATACCCAAAACTAAAATATCAAGTGCATCTGACGCGCGGTGTACCAAAACTTTATCAATAATATTTTGTACGAAGAAAGGCGACGCCAAGCCGATAATCTGCAGAATCAATGACATAAAAAGCACGCTGCGCAAATACGGCGCGTACTTTGAAACTACCGGCAAGAACCATTTGAAACCGAATTGCTTTTTCTTTTCTTCGAGTTCATAGCGGCGCGTGAATAAAATTACATCGCCCGACCAGTCCATTAAAAGTTTGTACCTTTCGGCTTTTACCGGCTGTTGCGAAAACACGGGATCCAAAATGTAAATATCACCGTCACGAATTGTGGTTATAACAATTTTTCTGCCGGATTTCATTTGAATCATTGCAGGGTATACAAGCCGGTCTAAATCTGCTTCAGTCAAGCCGGTATACGAACGCGCTTTTAACTTTAAATCTCGCGCAGCTCTTACAATCGTTACAAAGTCGATACTGCCTTCAGTCAAAACATACGCGCGCTCCAGTTGGCGATAATCAGCGGGGATATTGTAATATTTTGCAATGGCGATTAGGCAAGCTAAGCCTGTATCAATGCCGTTGACGCGCCCGCCGTCTTGCGGTTTAACGTCCGTACTTACGCCCTGTTGTTTTGCTTGACTTGCAGGAACTTTCGCCACGTCAATTTTTGCGAGGGCTTGTTTACCCTGACCGTCTGAAGGTTGGGGACTTTGCCCGCCGCTTGGTACTAAATTTTTTTCGTCATTTGGATTTTTATTTTCAGCCATTTATCAACGCTCCCTTAAAGCTTCGGAAGTGTAACGGCGGAAAGGATCAAGGAAGAAGTCAATAATTCGCTTTTCCTTAATTTTAATTTCCGCGCTGACATTCATACCTACGGCAAGCGGAACTTCTTCGCCCATAACATCCATAACCGGCTTACCGACAGGATCCATAATCAATTTAAATCTTTTATTCTTTTCAAGGTCCGAAGGTTCATTTACAGCATCTGCGCTAACTTCAACAACCGTTGCATCAACCATACCGAATTTTTGGAAGTTAAAAGTTTCAACTTTAACTTCAGCTGTTTGTCCGACTCTTATAAAGCCTATATCTTTATTTTCGGCGTAAACTTCAAATTCCAGTGAAACATCTTCAGGAACAATCTGCATTAAAGGTTGTGCATCCGTAACAATACCGCCGATTGTATGAACTGAAAGATTGTAAACGCGCCCGGAAGTCGGCGCAACGATTGTAGCCATGCGGGCGTCTTCATCAGCCTTTTTGATTGATTCAGTAATTGCATAGTATTCTTTTTTAGCCTCAACCAGTGAAGTCATAATGTCTTTTCGATAGGCGGCGTCAACGTTTGCGAAATTTTGTTCAGCTTCGACAATTTCAGCTTGAATACTGTTTATTGAATCAAGTTGAGCCTGCGCACTTTGCGCGTATTCGATAGTTTCGTTTTGTTGCTCCAAAAGTTGGAATTGTGAAATTGCATTTTGCGCCATTAATTCTTCAAGGCGGCGTTCTTTTTCACGGGCAATTTCTAAACCTTTTGCGTATCTTTCATAAGTGGCGCGGGTTGCCTCCAACTGCGCTTTTTTCTGATCGATAATACTTTGTCGGCTTTGACGTTGAGTGTTATAGTCATTTGTACGACTTTGATAAAGTGCCAATTCAGCCGCCAAATCGTGAGCCTCAAGGTCGGGGTCTTCTTCCGGTGTGAAAGGTTGTCCTGTTAATTCGGCGGTCAAGCGTTGAATGTCAAGTTTATAATAGGCGGCGCGTTTTTTCAAGCTGTCATAATCTGCGCTGGTAGTTGTAGGGTCAAGCAAAACTAAAATATCGCCCTCTTGAACTTGGTCGCCTTCCTCAACTCGAATTTCTTTTATAATCCCCTTGTTTTTAACTTGAACGGTTTTAGCTTGCCCTGAAGGTATAACTTTGCCGGGCGCAACTGCAACTTCGTTAATGTGGCCCAAAAATCCCCAAGCCAATGCTACTACAAGCAAAATTAAAATTGACCACATAACAATTCGCCCTGTTGGCGAAGGCGGCGTTTCTGTTACTTCCAAAATCGCCGGCAAAAATTCTGTTTCTTTTTCACGTTCCTCGCCGTGAATAAGCCAGTTCCAAAATTTCATTAAAATTTCTCCTTCTTTTTAAGGAATAAGGAATAAGGATTAGGGAAAATTTTCTTAACCCTTAGCCCCTGGTTGACTGTTGGTCGTGCAGATATTTATACAGCCCGCCGAGTCTCATCAATTCATCGTGCGTGCCTTGTTCGACAATGTGCCCTTTATCGACAACAATAATTTTATCGCAACGGCGAACCGCGCTTAATCTGTGTGCAATAATTAACATTGTGCGTTCTGCGCCAATAGCTCCCATATTGTTGAAAATAATTCTTTCGGATTCATAGTCAAGGGCGGAAGTTGCCTCGTCGAAAATCAAAATTGGCGGATTGGCTAAAAGTGCACGCGCTATAGCAACTCTTTGACGCTGCCCGCCGCTTAAACTGTCGCCGCGTTCACCAACTTTTGTATCGTAGCCTTCTTTAAGTTCCAAAATAAAATCATGCGCGCCCGCCAATCTTGCCGCTCTTATAATTTCGTCCATTGTGGCAGTCGGGCGGCTTACTGCGATATTGTCACGAACGCTTGAATTGAACAAATAATTTTCCTGCATAACGACGCCTATTTGATCGCGCAGCCAGCCTAAATTTGCTTCGCGCGTGTTGACACCGCCAACTGTTATTGTGCCGCTTTCAGGAATATACAAATTTTGTACAAGGTTGGTTAAAGTACTTTTGCCGGAGCCGGAACGCCCGACAATTCCCAATTTTTCGCCGGGCTTAATTGTCAAATTAATATTTTCCAAAACTAACGGTAAATCAACGCGGTATCTGAAAGAAACGTCTTGAAATTCTATTGCACCGTCGATTCTGTCTGCGCCGCGTGTTCCCATATCTCTTACTATTGGTTCCATTGGTGTATTTAAAATATCGCCGATACGTTCAAGCGCAAGCCCTACCTGTTGAACTTGAGGCCACATTGTCAAAAGTTTTGTCATTGGAGCTATTGCTTGACGTGATAACATTTGAAAGGCTATTAATTGTCCTAAAGTAAATAAGCCGTCCATAACCATATGACCGCCGTACCAAAGAATAGCCATTGAAATACAGACTTGAACCATACCGCTGAAGGCGTTGATTGTCAGGTTGAATTTGACGTTTTCAAAAGTTGTACGCACGTAACGCGCCAAAAGATTTTCCCATTTGTTGACGAATTGCGGCTCAATCGCAAGGGCTTTTATTGTTTCAATGTTTGTAATTGACTCAACCATAAAGGCGTTGTTCATTGCGCCGGTACGCCACACCGCCTCAATTTTTCTTTTGATAATTGGTACTGCCCAAATATTTTGTACAAGGTAAAGCGGGATTGTCAAAAGTGCAATTAATGTAAGCGGCACTGAATACCAAAACATAAACGCAATAAAGACTACCGAAAAGAAAACGTCCAAAACTGTAAGCAAGCCAGTACCCGTCAAAAATTGGCGAATTTGCGTCAAGGCTCCGACTCTCATTAAAGTATCGCCGACGCGCCGTCTTTCGTAGTAAGGCAGGGGAAGAGCGATTAAGTGTCGAAATAACCGTGTACCCAAAATTGCGTCAAGTTTGTTTGTCGTGTGATTCAATACGTACTGCTTGATTAAAGTTAAAAGCGACTGCATAAAGAAAAATAAAACCATTGCAGTACCGATAACCGTTAAAGTCGAGTAACCGGCGTTGCCAATAACTTTATCAATGATAACCTGCGTAATGAGCGGAAAACCAATTCCCATTAATTGCAGGAAAAATGACGCTACCAAAACTTCACTTAGCGGCTTTTTATAGCGTACCATAACTTTTATAAACCAGTCGACATTGAAACGCTTTTTAAAGTACGTCCAACTTAACGCCGCCGAAAAAATTAAAAGTTCGTTCGACCAACTTTCAAGAAATTCTTTCATTGGCATTGCAACGGGTTTATTTTGGCGCGGGTCAATTACCAACAAAACTTCATCATTTGCGCTTCCTATTGCGATATACGCGCCGTCATTCATTTTTGCAACGGCAGGATATTCAATTTCGCGCAGTTCGTCAGCAGTCGGGCGAATCATTGTACTTCGTACGTTGTATTTTTTTGCCAATTTCTGAAGTTTTTCCCAATCAAGTTTATCGTCAGTATCGGGATTGTCATTGTAAATTTTTTCCAAGTCCTTAACGCCGAAATGTTGCAGGACTTTTATCACGGAGATAACGCCTGTACGATTCGCCGCCGAGGAGGATTGATTTTCAGGCATATTGCTATATGATACTCCCTTCATCTTTTAGTTGCCGGGTTTATTTTTAAGCCGCTGTAAAAAATTTTTAACAGTGCGGCTGAATTTTGGTTATTAAAATTTGTATGCTCCCTTCAATTTTCATTTTCCAATTAAATTTATCGTCAATACAAAAATTTTCTTTATAAAAATTTTCCGGCGTCGAAGATTTAATTTTTTGCAATGTAAAAAACCGCCGTCAATCCAACAGAAAGACAGCGGCTTTTTTCAGTTTTCAAGTAAAGGTATTAACGAAATTTGCGTTTGCGTGCCGCTTCAGATTTTTTCTTCCGGCGGACACTGGGTTTTTCGTAATGTTCACGTTTACGAACTTCAGCGAGCGTCCCTGCGCGTTGGCAGGTGCGTTTGAAACGACGGAGAGCACTGTCTATGGATTCATTTTTCCCAACTTTGACTTCATTTGCCACGATTTTTTCCCTCCCTCCGAATCAGTCTAAAGTTCATCGCGCGTGTATTTTACCACGCTATTTATTTATCGTCAACGCCGAAATATTTATTTGACAAAATAAAATTAAGCCGCTATAATTAAAAAGCTTTAAAAAGCGTCCGTGGCTCAGTTGGATAGAGCAACGGCCTTCTAAGCCGTGGGTCGCGTGTTCGAGTCACGCCGGACGCACCAATATTGAAATTAACAAGCTCCGTAATTTGGCGGGGCTTTTTTAGATTGTAAATAGTTTTTTCAGTTAGACACATAAAAAAGGAATAAATGACGCCCTTAACGAATTAACCCAAAAATAAAAAAGGGCGGTGGTAAAATGCTTTACGCAATGATTGATGTAGGCTCCAATACAATCAGAATGGCAATTTACGAAATTGACGGCGACCGCGTAGAAATGCTTATGAAACGCAAAAATTCCGTCGGGCTTGCGTCGTACGTCAAAAATGGTTATATGACACGCGCCGGAATTGATAAAGTTGTAGATGTTATTTCAGAATACAGATTTTTTTTGGACGAACTCGGAATAAATCGCGTGACGGCTTTTACTACTGCGGCACTTCGTAACTCGATTAACGGCTACGACGCGGTTGAAGAAATTTCCTATCGCACGGGTACGAATATTCACTTGATGAGCGGCGATGACGAGGCAACTTTTGATTTTATTGGGGCGACGCACGATTTACCCGATGACAGCGGGCTTTTAATCGATATTGGCGGCGGCAGTACCGAAATTGTTTATTTTAAAAAGCAAGAAATTCAAGTTAAAGTAAGCTTGCCGATTGGCTCTTTGAGTTTTCATACGCGCTATACAGGGATTCATATTTTGCCGAGTGCATCAGAAATTGAAGAAATGCACGCGGAGGCAGAAGCTACTGTAAGTGCGATTGGAGAATTTCGTTATGTTTCGCACGCGCAAATTTGCGGTATTGGCGGTACTTTCAAAGGCGCAATGGCTCTTTATAATGCAATGTATGGAATGCCGCGCCGAAATATGAGAATGGACGTTAAAAGGATTCACGATATTTTACAGCACTTTCAACGCGACCACGAATTAATTGTACCCGACAAAGTTTTATTGATGCGTACAGTTCCCGAGCGTATGCATACATTTATGCCGGGCTTGGTTATTGCCGATGTTTTGGCAAAACGTTTTGGCAGTTATCAAATTATTTACAGTGATTCCGGCGTCAGGGAAGGCTACATTTATTCAAAAATTATGAACAACGAGGATTTTTAAAATGGCTAATCGACCTGTTTACATTGCGCTTGAAAAGTTTCCGTACTTTGAGCGCGTCAATGTTGAATTTAAATTTTATCCCGGCTTTTCAACGATTCAAAAAGTTAAATGCATTCGCAGTTTGCATGAAGAATTTTTAAAATTGTACCCTGAAAAATCTGTGCTGGAAATTTCCTCAAAAAGTGAAACGCCGCTCGGCGTCAATTTAAGCGCGTTTAATTTAAAAATCTATCTCAAAAATTCCAATAAAAGTTTTTCGGTAGAAAGTGCCTTTCAAAGCAGCAAAGTTTTTGAACACGGCGGACCTTTTACAGATTTACTGTATAAATCTTCACGTGAAGCTAAAAAAGATTTACGCTTGAGAAACAGCGGCACACTTAAAGCTTTTAAATATTTTGACAGAGAATTTCCGCCGGAACCGAAAACTTATTTTTACGATTGGCTTTACATAAATGCTTTAAATCTTCAAACCGAACTTGCCGCCGAAGTTTTAAACTATGACGCTTTTACAGATATTGAATTTAATCCTCAAAAGTCAATCAACTGTCAAGCTAAAGCCGCCGCAATTTTTGTTGGTTTAAGTCGCGCAGGTTTAATAAAATCTGCCGTTGAAAATAAAGAAAACTTTTTAAAAATTGTCTATCAAGGAGAGTGTTAAAATGTCATCACCTCATAATTCTGCAGAAATTGGAGATATTGCCGAAAGAGTTTTATTGCCGGGCGACCCTGTCCGTGCAAAAGTTATCGCCAAAAATTTTCTTGACGACGTGGAACAGTATACCGAAATTCGCAACATTTACGGCTTCACGGGAAAATATAAAGGCGTCCCCGTTTCAATTCAAGCAACCGGTATGGGTATACCGTCATTTTCAATTTACGTTCATGAACTTATTCACGTTTACGGCGCAAAAAAATTAATCAGAATTGGAACTTGCGGCGGTATGCACGAAAATTTAAATCTGCGCGAGGTTTTAATAGCGCAGGGCGCGTCAACTGATTCATCGATTGTTGAAAAAACTTTTGGCGGCGCAATTAATTTTTCACTGATTGCAGACTTTGATTTACTTAACAAGGCGGTTATCAACGCCAGAAATTTAAATGTTCCCGTGAAAGTCGGCAACGTTCTTTGTACAGACAGATTTTACAATGACTACAACGATGAAAATGGCGTTTACTCTGCAAACGGTTTAACATTAAATCAAAAAATGATTCAGTACGGAATTATGGCGGTTGAAATGGAATCTGCCGCGCTGTATTTGTTAGCCGCCGCCGCGCAGGTTCAAGCATTGGCGATTTTCACTGTAAGCGATCACGTTGTCAAAAAAGAATACACAACCGCTGAAGAACGTGAAACAGATTTTAACGATATGGTAAAAGTTGCGCTTGAAACTGTGATTCAATCATGAGTAAGTTAAAAAAGACTAACGCCGCCAGAATTTTGGATAAATTGAAAATTCCCTACGAAATTAAAACCTACGAAGTTGACGAAAACGATTTATCGGCGATACACGTTGCAGAAACTGCCGGGCTTGACGTTTCAACTGTTTTTAAAACGCTGGTAACGCGCGGCGATAAGACAGGGATTTTAATGGCTGTTATCGGCGGCGCAGACGAAATTAATTTAAAAAATTTGGCAAAGGCAAGCGGCAATAAATCTGTTGAAATGATCGCGCTTAAGGAACTTTTGCCTTTGACGGGATATATTCGCGGCGGTTGTTCACCACTCGGCGCAAAAAAAGATTATCCGGTTTATCTTGACAGCCACGCCTTGACGCACGAAAAAATTTCAATCAGTGCCGGTCAACGCGGTATGCAATTAATTCTTTCGCCGCAAGATTTAGTTAAAGCTACGAATGCAACCGTTGCTGATTTAATTTAAAAAATATTACGTCGCGCAGATTTGGGCGGCGTTTTTTTTATTTACAAAATTTTTTTTATTTGCTAAAATTTCAACGTGTAGTATAAAAATTTTTTAGGGAGGGTTAATCGTGGCTTACTTGGGAGAAGAAATTAAAAAATTAGGCTTCGGACTTATGCGCCTGCCAAAAAAAGATGAAGTCATTGACGTTGAACAAGTCAAACAAATGGTCGATATTTTTTTGTCGAAAGGTTTTACTTACTTTGACACGGCGTGGGCTTATCCCGGCAGTGAAGATGCAATTCGTCAAGCACTCGTTGAACGTTATCCGCGTGAAAAGTTCCAGCTTGCTACAAAAAACGCCGCGTGGATTAATTGTAAAACTCGTGAAGACGCCATTGCACAATTTGAAACTTCATTGAAACAGACGGGCGCAGGTTATTTTGATTTTTATCTTTTGCACAATTTGGGCGAAGGGCGCACGAAATTTTTTGAAGACTTTGATTTGTGGAATTTTGTATTTGAACAGAAAGCCGCCGGTAAAATTAAACACGTTGGATTTTCTTTCCATTCGACGCCTGAAGAATTGGACGAAATTTTAACCAAACACCCTGAAGCCGAATTTGTACAGTTGCAAATTAACTACGCAGATTGGGAAAATCCGGCAATACAATCTCGCGGCGTCTACGAAATGGCACGCAAACACGGAAAACCCGTTATAATTATGGAGCCGGTTAAAGGCGGCTTGTTGGCTAATCCGCCTGGACAAGTTGCTGAAGTTTTCAAAAAAGCCAATCCCGACGCTTCCCTTGCAAGTTGGGCAATTCGTTTTTCGGCAAGTTTGGATGGCGTTATTACTGTACTTTCCGGTATGTCAAATATTGAACAAATGGAAAACAATACTTCATACATGGAAAATTTCCAAAAACTTAACGATTCAGAAAAGGCAACCGTCGAAGAGGCGCGCCGCGTTATGGCGTCAATCCCGCTTATCCCTTGTACAACTTGCAACTACTGCGCGAAAGTTTGCCCGCAAAATATCGGAATTTCCGGCTCATTTACCGCAATGAATATTTACACGCTGTACAAAAATCTTGAAACTGCAAAACATCAGGAACAGTGGCTGGTAAAAATGCACGGCAAAAATCCCGCCGGCGATTGTATCAAATGCGGCGCGTGCGAAAAAGTTTGCCCGCAACACATTCAAATCAGAAAAGAACTTGTAACAGTTCATAAAACTCTTGGAGCATAATTTTCAAAAATAAAATTTTTCGACGCCGCGTCAAAATTGCGGCGTTTTTTTTCGTTGACACAAAGAAAAATATTTGTTATAAAAACTTAAAAATTTCGGCGGCAGGAGGTAACTATGATAAAAAATGACATAAGCTTAAAAAAATTAACTGAAGTTATCAGCGAATGTAAAACGATAAAACTTACAGGCAAAGTTACGCAAATTGTCGGGCTTGTAATTGAAACGAGCGGTCCGGCGGTAAGTGTAGGCGAGCTTTGTTACGTTTATCCGAAAACGCCGAAAACGCCGCCAATTCCGGCTGAAGTTGTCGGTTTTCGTGAAGGAAAAGTTATGTTAATGCCCGTCGGCGAAATGGCGGGCGTAGGTCCCGGTTGTGCAGTTATCGCCGCGCAAAAAACACTTCGAGTAAAAGTAGGCGAAGAACTTTTGGGGCGTGTACTTGACGGGCTGGGAAATCCTATGGACGGCTTGCCGCCAATAGAATCAAAAACCGAATATCCCTTGCAAGCACCGCCGCCGCCGCCTTTGACGCGCCCGCGTATTAATGAAAATCTTTATGTTGGTGTTCGCGCAGTTGACGGCTTGATAACTTTGGGCAGTGGACAGCGAATAGGAATTATGGCGGGGTCGGGCGTTGGAAAATCGACGCTCCTTTCAATGATAGCGCGTAACACGGAAGCTGATATTTCTGTTATTGCGCTTGTTGGAGAGCGCGGGCGTGAAGTTCGAGATTTTATTGAACGGGATTTGGGCGAGGAAGGATTGAAACGCGCGGTTGTAGTTGTGGCAACTTCAGACCAGCCCGCACTTGTCAGAATCAAAGGCGCAATGACTGCCACCGCTATTGCCGAATATTTCAGGGACAACGGGCACAAAGTTATTTTGATGATGGATTCAGTAACACGTTTTGCAATGGCGCAGCGTGAAGTTGGATTGACTATAGGCGAGCCGCCTGCAACGCGCGGTTATACGCCTTCAGTCTTTGCACTTTTGCCGAAACTTTTGGAACGCGCCGGTACAAGTGATACAGGTTCAATCACGGGAATTTATACAGTTTTGGTTGACGGCGACGATATGAACGAGCCAATAGCTGACGCCGTGCGCTCCATTTTGGACGGGCACATAGTTTTGGATAGAAATATTGCCGCGCAGAATCATTTTCCGGCTATTGACATTTTAGGCAGTGTAAGCCGTGTTATGAATGAAGTTGTAACGCCTGAACATTTGCAAGCCGCGCAAAATATGCGCGCGTTAATGGCAACTTACCGCGACGCTGAAGATTTAATTCACATTGGCGCGTATGTCAAAGGCTCCAGTAAACGAATTGACGCCGCCATTGCAAAAATCGACGCCATTAATGGTTTTCTTTGTCAAGGAATTTTTGAAGTTGATACTTACGACGTTACAAAACAAAAATTAGTTTCAATTTCCGGCAAAATTTAGGTGATTGTTATGGAATATAAAATTTTGAACGGCGAAATTTATTTGCGCGTCGACCCCAACGAGGAATTGTTGGAAACTATCACTAAAACTTGTCAAGCTGAAAAAATTTTTGGCGGGTACTTTCAAGGTATCGGGGCTTGCAGTGAAATTACTTTGTCTGCGTTTGTACCGGCGGAAAATGATTTTATTTTTAAAAATTTTTCGGGGATGTTTGAAATTATTTCGCTGATGGGGAATGTTACTTACAATGACAAAATTAATTTGCACGCGCACGCTATGTTTTCTTACCTTGACGAAAATAAAAATTTACAAAGTATCGGCGGACATTTGCGCCGCGCCCTTATAAACTACACGGCAGAAATTATTATTCGCCCCGCCAATTCGATTATCAGTCATCGTTTTGATATTGTACCGAATGTCGGCGTATGGAAATTTAACAATGAAGAAATTTAAATTTCAACTCGAAACGCTTTTAAAAGTTACGCGCAGAAAAAAAGACGACGCCGAAATGGCGTTTGCTGAAGTGTCGCGCAGGCTTGAGGAACACCGCGCCCGCTTGAAAGAATTACTTCAGGAATTGAAGGAATCACAGCAAGAATACGCCGAAATGACAGGTGAAGGAAAAACCGTAACCGTCGGCGTAATTATAACCTACAACAATTTTTTCAACTGGAAACGTGAACAAATTGAAAAACAACAAGATTTAATTTTACGAACTATGCAGGAACGACAGCAAAAGTTGAAGAAATTAATGGAGCTGATAACTTACTTAAAAAGTATCGAACAACTCAAAGAAAAACGCCTGCGCGAGTACAATGAGGCGGTATTGGCGGAGGAACAAAAATTTTTGGATGAAATTGGGTTGCAACTTCATATGAGACAAAATTAATTTTTTGAAAGGCGATGAACATTTTGGAAACTATTCAACCTATCGGCAAAATTCCCGCACTTGCCAGAATTACAGAAATTCAACAACGTATCAAAGAAATTGAAAAAAGTTTCGGTTTCAAAATTCCAAGTAACGATTTTCAAACAGTTTTAGAAAACGCAATGGCGAATCAAACTAAAAAAATTAAACCTATTGAAGAATTTTTAGCCGAAAATCAACTTCCACCCGTCAGCGAAAAACCAACGGCAAACTTAAACGAAAATGCAAATGTACCTGTCAACGAAAATACATATTTGCCGGTTGACAGACAAACGGTAACGCCCCCTGTCAAAGAAAACTTAACGGTTGACAATGTGAGAGAAATTCCTGAATTTGGCGGAATACCTGTACAAGAAGACTTCGGCAGCCGCTATGAAAACGCCGCGCCCCTTTCAACCGAGCAAATGATTTTAAGTGCCGCAAGAAAATTCGGCGTCGATTCTGAACTTGTAAGAGCCGTTGCAACCGCCGAATCAAACTTAAATCAAGCCGCACGTTCCGGCGTCGGAGCTATTGGCGTTATGCAACTTATGCCGGAAACTGCCGAAAGTCTGGGCGTCAATCCTTACGATGAAAGACAGAATATCGAAGGCGGCGCACATTACCTGCGCCAACTGCTCGATAAATTTAACGGCAACCTGCAAAATGCCATTGCCGCGTATAATGCCGGTCCCGGCGCAGTTCAAAAATACGGCGGCGTTCCTCCTTACAGTGAAACTCAAAATTACGTTGGGCGCGTTTTAGATTTTTATGTTAGGTAGAAAGGCGGCGCGTTATGGCTAAGAAAAAAAGCATCTTTAAGCGAATACGTAATTTTTTTCTGGTATTATTGGTACTGCTGATTTTGGCAGTCGGCGGCGTGGTTGCGGCAGTTCATTTTGGTTATTTGGAACGCGCGGTTGTTGATGAAAAAATTCAATGGGCAAATGAAACAGTCGGCTTGTACAAATTGCCGGTTGTAGGTTACGGCGGAATGTTTGAATATTTTGAAGTGCCGGAAGGCGTTATTTGGCCCGAACCGGAGCCGGAACCTGAACCGGAGCCGGAACCCGTCGAAGTAGCAACCAATCCTACACCGCCGCCTCCACCAACCAATGAGCAAAAAAAATCTAAAGAAGTAAAAATTTCTCAAAAAGAATTGGAAGCACAAGTTGCAGCACGTGAAGCCGCCGAAAAAAAACGTATTTCAAAACTTGCAAGAATTTATGACAATATGAAACCTGAAGAAGCCGCAAAAGCTCTTGATACTGTAAATTTAGATACGGTTGTTTTGATTCTTCAAAAAATGGACGAAAGTAACGCCGGTAAAGTTTTGGCGAAAATGGAACCTGCGCAAGCCGCCCAAATTACTCAAATGTTAATGGACGGAGACAGACGCCGCCTATAAGATATTAGGGATATAGGGAAAGGGATTAGGGGTAAATGACCTGATCCCTTTTTTAGTTTAAAGGCATTCATGGCGATTGTTAAATTAAAATATCAGCAGCGCAGAAATTGAAAAAATTTCCATTCGTGATATTATTAACAATGTTTTGAACTTTTCAAGAAAACCACTGTATTTTTTGCAAATTAAATTTTATAAACTGTTGGAGGAATTTTAATGAATAAAAAAACTTTGCAGAATTGCCACTCGTTGCAGGAAGTAACACAAAAGTTTTCGCTGTCTGAAATTTTGATTATGACTAAAGAAAAAGTCTTGATTAATTGGCTCGAAGAAAATTTTTATTTCAGTGAAGTAAAAAAAATCTCCGCTGCCCTTGAAAATAAAACCGGCGACGCTGAATTGAAATTGTTACTTTGCAAAATTTTTAATTTAGATTTTGAAAACTTGTCTGAAACTGAACTTAACGAAATTTCCGCGCTCGTGGCAAAGAATCAGCGCAAAGAATTATTTTCAAAGTATGCTGACAGCGGCAAAAATTCTGCTTACGTCGAAAATCAAAGTGAACTTGTACAGGCGTTAAAAAGCGGCGCGGAAATTATTTACCTTTACGGCGCAGAATTTAGAATCCCCGTCGAAACTCAAAACAAAACGTACATTGGAATTAACAACGCCGTTATCGATTTTACGTATGACAGCGATATTGACTTTGACGCGCGCAACATTATTCTTGAGGATTTGCAAATTTACATTCACTACCCGATAACCGTGAAAATGGATAATTCCAAAAACGTTAAAATTTTGAACGGCACTAAAAAGGCTCTCGGTATTCGCCCGACTCTCAAGGAAATTTTTGAAATTATGCGCGGGCGCGGTGCCTTTGAATCTGTAAAAAATTTTCGTAAGCGTGCTGAAGATTTACGCGGCGTGGCAGTCGGCGAAAGTTTATTTGAAGATAAAAATTACAACTACGAAGAAAATACTTTTGAATTTAAGCCGCAATGGAATTTTGAATTTGTAAATGTTTTAAAGGACTTCGCGCAGGGCAGGAATTTTTATTTGAATCTTGCGCCGCAATTCGCCGAGCAACTTTATACAAATGAGCGCAAACTTCAGATTTTCGCAGATTTTACTTACATAGACGGCAAACTTACAATTTTGAATTTGTACTTTGAAACAAACACGCTCGGCAGAATCGAAATTGAAGGTATCCTGCGCGAATTGCAAAATAAAATTTCGGTAAGTTCCGGCGAAGGGCTTGCTTACGGCTTGCACATTATCACGGCTTACAAAGATTGAGGTTTTACAATGAGGGCTTTTCAAATTTTACGCACTAAAAATAATCAAAATTTTAAAGTTGCAGATTTTGAAATTTTTACAATGGTACTTTCTGCGTTGGAATGGAGAAAATATAACGGCGAAATTTTTTTGTACACCGATTCTATCGGATTGCAAATTGTTCAAGACGCCGGAATTTCTGAAATTTGGGACGGCGTTTACACTTCATTAAACGTTCTGGATAATTTGGGAATTGACGAAAATATTTTTTGGGCGGGAGCTAAAATTTTTGCGTTGGGTTATAATCCTTTGCCCTGCGTAATGATTGACTTAGATTTTATTGTTTGGCAACCGTTGAACTTTGACAGATTTAAAAATGAACTTGCCGTGATTCATCGTGAAAGTACAGATTTACCCTGCTACCCTCGCGCAGATTTTTTTAACTTCGACGATAATTTTACTTTGCCGGAAAATTTGAATTGGCAGTTGGAGCCGTGCAACGCCGCCTTTGTTTATTACGGCAACGAAAAATTTGTTAAAGCTTACAGGGATTTTGCGTTTGAATTTATGCAGAAATCCGCACCGCTTGAAACTCAAAACGGCTGGGATTTATTGCCGTACATGGTTTTCATTGAGCAACGCTGGTTTGCAATGTGCGCTGAACTTTGCGGCGTAAAAATTCACAGCTTATCAAATATGCAGGAACTTTTGGACGGCGGACAGAATTTTTATACCCACATTTGGGGATACAAACAATATCTGCGCGACAATCCGACTGAATCCGAAAAGTTTTGCCGTGACTGCGCTGGCAGAATCAATTATGACTTCCCGCACTTTGCAGAAAAATTTTCAAAGCTTGAACAGTGGCAAAAATATTTTGATTAAAAAAATGGTTCAAACTTCAGCCCGTCATCGGTTTTTACTTGTGAGTAAGAATTACGGAAACGTGGTAAGACGCGGCTGGAACTTTGAATTACTTTTTGTTCGACGTGAAAAACCCTGACGGGCGAAAAGAATTTCTTTGGTACTTTCTGCTAAAGAACACGCCTGCTAACGCAGCCGCGTATGTTTCGATTGACAAGAAAGTACATTTAATAAATAAAAAAAATTAATAAAAATTGTTCCGGCGGGACAACAAAAAATTTTATTGACGTGTTAAAATTTAATTTGAATTTTGGAGGGAAGAATTTGGACAATAAAGACTTTTCGGCGCAAGTCATGGGCGTCATAAAAAATAACCTTTCTGAAATTAGAAAAAATCTCCTCAACCTTGATGACTACGTTGCAAAAAAAGACTACGACGAATTGCAACAAAAATATGACGCCGCGCAATTTTCGCTTGAAATGTTCCAGCAACAGAAAACTCAACTTGAAACTACACTTGCAGATAAATCTGAAAAAGTTTCCGCGTTATCAAAAGAAATTTCAATGCTGTATGATAAAATTGAAACTATCGGCTCCGAATTGCGGCAAGTCGAAAAACAAAATTTGGCGTTAAAAAATTCGCTTGAAACTTCGCAACAGCAAAACGCCCAACTTAAAAGCGCGCTGACAGATAAAGCTGAAAAAGTTTCCGTGTTAGCTAAAGAAATTTCAACAATGTACGTAACGTTGGAAAGTACGGATTCAGAATTACGGCAAGTCGAAAAACAAAATTTGACGTTGCAAAGTTCACTTGAAAAAGTTTTGCCGCTTGTCGAAGAACAAACTGCAATTCTTGAAGTCTACGTAAAAAATTATTCCGAACTTGAAAATATTTACGCCGCCTATAAAAAACTCTCCGGCAATACGAAATTTGCGCTTGAAGGGATTTTCGGCGCGGAAAATTCGCCTACAAGCTTTTTGGCGGGCGTTTTGCAGGAAGGTCATTTGGAATCACTTTTTGACTACGTGGCAACCTCTATTAATAACGGCGCGCCTTCCAACGAAATTGAAATTTTATGCGGCTTGTTTGAATTTGCATTTGACGCCGCTAACAGCGGACGCCGTGAAAAAATTTACGCCCGCTTGAAAATTTCTGAAGGAGATAACTTCGACAACGGCGAAATGAGAAAGACATCTAACAGCGAACAATCCGGCAAAGTTAAAGAAATTTTGCTTGTCGGGTACAAATACAGCCGCACTGATAAAGTTATCAGGCAAAGTTTAGTTGTCATTGGTTGAGGTGAAAATTATGACAAAAATTATTACTAAATTACCTGTCTCCGCTGCTGAATTACAAAATTTCCGTGAAGCCGCGCTGAAACAAAAAATTTCTTATTTTTCTACAAAACTTGAAGGCGATTTTGCCGCGCTTTGTACGGAATTTACCAGCCGTTTTGCAGATAACGAATGGATTTACATGGGCAACAAAGATGTTTACTACAACAATGACATTTTTGGACTCTTGCCGAATTTGGACAAAAGAAGTTGCAACTATCAAAACGGTGGCAATTATTATGATACAAGTTTTTTGAATACATTAGATTTTGCAGGATTTAAGGGCGATTTACCAACTCTGGATGAAGCTATTGTGTCGTTCGTAAATAAAACGAAATATTTTCGTGATGGCAACTACATAAAAATTTGCGGCAATTCTAATTCCGGCTTAACTGTAAAAAAGGATACGCGCTATGCTTATTACAATACATATCGTGGTGTCTGGAAATATCACGGTGACGGTTGGAGCGACGGTGTTTGGTCAATTCCAATTTTCCGTTTTGGCGAAGAAGATACTAAAGGCAATGCGCCGCTTGCGCTTTTAAAATGGATTGAATACGACTTGACGCCGAGCAGTTTTGATTCTACTGAAAATAGAAAACTTTTTTACGAATTAAAAGTTGTTTACTCCAAATACAAAGATTATTTAACGGCTAACGCAGATAAAATTTCTGTTGATAAAGATAAAATTTTGGCGGCAGTTTTGGCGGGCAGTGAATTTGATTTTCTGCCTGACGCTAAAAAGATTCTTAGCGCAAATGCTATTAAATCCGATAACGAATTTTTAAACGATTTACGAGATGAACTTTTGAACGGCGATAAAATTCGCGCAGATATTGACTCATACGACGCAAATATTTTGAGCGACCCTAATCGCGGACATTGGGATTTATGGGACTACGGCGAAAACGCAGAAGCAGCCGGCGAAATTATTTTGGAGGAAAGTTGGACGGCGCGCGATCCTGCCGATGATATTAATCACGGGATTGTAGCGATAGATTTTGGCACAAAGTCAACAGTTGTAGTTTACGAAAACGACAGACTGCAGATTTTGCCGTTGCAAGTTGGAAACGGAAATTACAGCAAGGGCGTCAACGCCGAAAACTACGAAAACCCGACGGTTATTCAGTTTATAAATTTGAATAATTTTGTTGCGGCGTACAAGGCGCGCTCCGGGCGTCCAAAAACTAAGTGGAATGATGTTACAGTTTCTCATACCGCCTTTGAAAATCTTTCCGGCAGTAACAGCGAAAATTACTACAGCTTTTTGACTGAATTAAAGCATTGGTGCGGCTCCAATATGCGTATGAAAATTCAAGACAGAAATAAATTTACTCAAGATTTACCGCCTTTTATGGAACTGCGCGAGGATGAAATTAACCCGCTGGAATTTTACGCTTATTATATCGGCTTGTATATCAATAATATGTTGCAGGAAAAGGGAATTTTTCTGAAATATATTATGTCGTTCCCCGTGACGTACGAAAAAAGCACTCGTGAAAAAATGCGCCGCTGTTTTGAACGCGGTCTTAAAAAATCCTTGCCGACGGCTCTTTTGTCAAATGAAGCGGCTATGAAAAATTTTATCGTGCAAGATGGCGCAAGTGAACCCGCCGCGTACGCAATAACCGCTCTGCAAGAATACAACTTCGACCCTGAAGGCGATGAAGAAAATTATTACGCCGTGTTCGATTTCGGCGGCGGTACAACAGATTTTGATTTTGGCGTTTTGAGAGAATCCACGCTTGACAGGTACGATTATTCTTTAATACATTTTGGCGAAAACGGCGATAAAACTTTAGGCGGCGAAAATCTGTTAAAACTTTTGGCATTTGAAATTTTCAAGGCTAATCAATCCGAATTGCTCAACCCGCAAGGCAGGGGTAAAGAAGTTGGCAAAATTCCATTTACATTTGCGGCAGATAAACAAGATTTTGTTGGAAGTGCCGCATTAATAAAAGATTCGCAGGAAGCCAATTTAAATATGCATAACCTTTCAGAAAAATTGCGCCCAATTTGGGAAGCCCCCGACGGCGAAGACGCAAAAAAAATTTTGGATAAAGGCGTTATCGACGTTGACCTTTTCACCGACAAAGGCGAAAAGTTGACGAATTTTCCTTTGGCAACTGATAAACTTTACTTAAAAAAAATCCTGCGCGACAGAATTTCACAAGGTATTGAAAACTTTTTTATCGCAATGAGAGAGGCGTTTTTTGAAGGTATTGAAAATGACGACTGCGATATTAAACCACTTTCAGAAATACAGGAATTTTCAATTTTCCTTGCCGGTAATTCTTCAAAATCAAAACTCGTTACAGAAATTTTCGCCGAATATTTAATTACACTGCCGGAAACTTCTGAAGGCGTCGATACGTACGTTGAAGAGGTTGACGAGGTAATTTCTGAATTTCCATTTGACGATGAAGGCAATTTAAAGCCCGGCTACAAGCTGAAGGAAGGCTATATTTCAGATAATGTTTTTATAGAAAATCCTGCAACCGGCGAACTCTTTACAATTCATAATCCTGATATTCGTGAAAAAGTTATTGCGGTCGTTGAAAAATCTGCAGTTAAAAATATACCTTCAGAAAAAATTCCTTTCAAATGTAAAGCCGCCGAAATTCTTTGTATCGAACAAAACGAAATGCCGGAATTTGAAATTTTCCCCGCGCTCGGAACTGCTGAAGCGATTGAAACTCAAAACCAACGCGGCGTTGAAGTCAATCCTAATGATATTGCCAAGCCTACAGGAAAAACCGGCGTTGCATTCGGCTTGCTGAAGTGCAGAGACAGCGGCAACGTTAAAATTACGCACATTACACCGACTGACAATCAGACGCCCTTTCAGTTTTATATCGGCAGAAATAAAAAACGCAAATTTAAAACCATAATCAGCAAAAATACAAAATTTGGCGTATGGTATGAATTTATTGACGCCGGAAACAGTTTTGATATTTTGTACAGCGATTCGCCGGAGGCAGTTTCGGATCAAATGGACGTACAAAAGGCGCGTCGAATTAATGTTACGCTTGAAAAAACCGACCCCGAATCAAAAGTTTTCTTGCGCGCGGTTAAGTCAAACGTCATTGAATACGCCATTGCAAAAACTGTTGAGGAACTCGCTGACAAGCCCGAACCTGAACCAGTGCCAATAGAATTGAAATGAGGAATTTTTCAAGTGGCAGATTTTTTGAATGAAGATGCAGTTTTTATTTGTACGCAAGGCGGAAAAATAACTTGCAAAGATTTTAGTAACAGTAATGTTCAATACAACGGCGCAATTTTGCTGACAACTGAAGCTAAAAAATTTTTTGCAAGTAATAACTGTATATTTATGACGGCGCAATTAAAATCGCCTCAACCTTGTATGATTCATTGTAATTTGGGCGAGTGGTTGACGGGATTTTTACCAACTAAACTTTCTAACAATAAATCTTTGCTGACAGATAAAGCAACTTGCAAATGTGCAACCGTTCCAATAGGTTTTATTACAGTTGATAAATCCGGCGTCAACGGTCACGTTACAACCGGCAGCGTTCCCGCGTCAATGTCAATCAACGAGGTAAACTCAAATAATCCTGCAACTTCTGATAAAAATTCTGCCGCTCAAAATTCCACAAATAAAAATCCTACCGATAATCAAACTCAAAATCTTTCTGCCGCCGCTACTTCCACCGTCGCCACGCAAATTAATAAACCTAAAAAAAATCCTAAGCCTAAACTTTTAAGCAAGCCTTCAAAAAATTTATTTTGCCCCTACAATGAAAATAATGAGGCTTGCCAAAATTGCGAATACCCGCGCTCGGCAACAACCGTTGACAACAATTCAAAAACTCTGCGCGATAATTATTTAAAACACATTGCAAACGAAAATAACCGCGATGAAGTCGATAAACATTTTCTTAAAGTGCAAGACAAATTTAAATTTCAAGCCCACCACATTATCAGCGGCAACCAAATTTTTAAGCCGCACGTTGAACTTGTAAGGCTGGCGAATTTTTGCGGCTACGATATTAACAACGCGCTAAATTGTATAATGCTTGCAGCAAATGAAGATGATTATGGACAAAGGGCGGGCGGAAAATCTGCAAGCGCGTATGACACAATGAGCCTTTCAAAAATTCAGTGGCACGTCGGCGGGCACAGCTACAAATTTTCTCAAGATGAAGAACAACGTATCAAAACGCAAATTCGCTTTTACACGAAAACAAATTTCAACGCGCCAATTCAAAATTACGTGCAACTTGTTTCAGCTGAACTTGATAAAATTGAAACGGCTTTAACCAATTCTTGTACCTGCCGAAATTCGCCGCAAGCTAAACGCGGATTGATAACGCGGCTAAACAATCTTTCGCAAAAAATTAAAATGAAACTCGGCGCGTTCACTGAAAAGCCGCAAAAAAGTTTTCCCTACTATGTTTCAAAAGAGGCTTATTTTTACGCTTTTAACTTGCCGCGCACTGCCAAAATTATTTTAGTAACTCGCGCAGGCTCAGACTTTTTATTTGAGAAATTCCGCGCTGAAAGATTTGACGAAGTTTTGACTTCAGACAGCGGCAAAAAATTAATTTTCAATCCTAAAGGTACAAAAAATTTTTCACTCGACACGCGGGAAAGTAAAATTGCTTGTATTGAATTTTGCGATAACGTAGAATTTTTTATTTTGGCTGGCGGCTTCAATTCTGCGGAAATTTCATTTTTGGCTGAAGAAAAATTTACCAAAAATATTGGCGGCAAAGTTGAAGGCGGCGCAAAATTCCTTGACGCGCACGAAACAGAAATTTTAGTTTGGCTGCGCGACTTGCAGGGCGATTATCAGTACACCGCGATTAACCAAAAAATTAAAGACAGAAAAAATTTGTTGGAGGCGTCAAGTTGAAATTTTTTGTAATGTACGCTGAAACTTGCATTGAAGAATACGCCGAGCCGGGCGCAGAAATTTTTGAATTGGAGCGCAGCTGTTTAAATTCGGAATTTCAATTTTTAGACCATTCGCCGCTAAGCGTTGAAATTTCTGACGAAGGCGGCGTTTATTTTCCGGATTTTATTTTGAGTGCTACAATCCCGCTGGTTTCAACGCCAATGAAACGCACGCTTGAAAAATTCGGCGCGGATTATCTTTTTTATAAACCTGTTCAGCTGACTTGCGCCGAGCTAGGTCGTGCAGAAAATTATTTTCTTGCACTGCCGCCGCGCATTAATTGCCTTGACACAAGAAAAAGCGTTATCGAAGTCGAAGACAACAATTTCATTTTGCCGACTGAATTAATAAGAGAAGCAACAAAAATTTGTATCGCCGAAAATCAAATTGGGCGGTACGATATTTTTAAATTGGCGGGCGTTGTCAATCAAGAAATTATTGTAACCGAAAGATTGAAAAACGTACTCGCCGCCGCAAATTTTGAGAATTTATTTTTTTATGAATTGGAGGGATAACTTTGCCGAAACAAACGCACAGGACAATTATTTTTGAGGAATTCGACGCCAATAAGACCGAAAACCTCTACACAATGTTTGATAACCTTGATGAAGATCCTTCAGACGATGAACTTTACAGGGTATGTCAACAGTTGACGGTAAAAAATTTTGATGATTTTATGAAAAATTTTGCGCCGAAAGTTTATGAAGTTTACGGGAAAAATAATTTAACCGGCGAAATTGAATTTTTCTACACTACAGACCCGACGCAATTTCCAAATCTGCCTTTTACCGAAATGGATATTGACACGCACATTTATTATAAAATGTTGGCGCGGCTTTACGCCTCGAAGGGTGCCAGCGGCACTTCAAATTTGCAATTCGACGATAACGAAATTATAGAAATGTTGACGCCCAAAAAGGAACTTGATGAAGTTCGTGATACTCGCCAAAAAATCGAATACAACTTAAAACAATTTCACGAAGCAAAATCACGCGGCGATAAAGCCACTATGAACAAACACAGTAAAAAAATTTTGGACTGCAGAAAAAAAATCGCCGAATATGCAACTTCGCCCGTTAATAAACTTTTGCCGATTCTCATTGAAGATACAAATAAAAAACTTGAACTGCTTGAAAGAACCGGCGGCGGCGATAACAGCGGCGATACAAAAAGTTTACCGGCTTATACTTACGGCGTGTTGTATTTGAACGCTGAAGGCAAAATCGATATTGACGACAGCAAAGAAGCCCTCCAACTTGCCGCGCCCAAAACAGAAACTACCGCGCTTGCCACTGTCAAAAATAATCTGCCAGCTGAAGTCAAAGAAATTCCGGTACAATCTAAACTTGCCGTACCCGACACTCAAACTATCAGAAATAAAATTGCCGCGACGATTATTCAAGACTACGACGAAAACGCCACGCGCCCCAATGAAACTATCCGCTCCTTGATTGTTTCTGCATTTGCGCCGCTTACTCAAAACGCCGAAAAGCCCGCCGAAATTGCAGATAAAGCAACACTCCTTGAACGCCGCGAAAATTTTCAAAATATCTATGCAAACGCGCGCAAATCTTTTATTCGTGAAATGTCAAAAATCGTTGAAAGTTTACTCGGCGTCAAAACTTTCTTTGATCATGCAACAGTTGACGGCGGCGATACTGCCGAAGTTCCGGGCGGCGTCATTATCGCAAATTGCAAAGCGTCAAGACTTTTAAAAATCAAAACAAAATTTTCCAACTTTATGAAACGTTTGGGCAAAGATGAAACCGGCGACCAAAGAATTTGGTTTGCAATTTTGCCGAATGTACTTGAAAACCCGCCTGAAGATGACTCCGCACGTTATAAAGAAAATGATGATGACGGTATGGGCGGCAGTTTGAAAGACAGTGAAGCCGACGCCAAAAAAATTCCTGTAGATTATGTCAGCATTAACGCCTTGAAAGAATTTTTGCCGGAAATGAACGCCGCCAAAATTTTAACGGTTTTCAACATTCGCTCCGAAAAAGGCACTTTTGCTACACTTAACGCCGCTGAAGTCGAAAATAAAATCAGCCTTTTTGAAGATTGTAATTGGGGGCATGTTGTTTACGCCTACCCGAATTTTACTTTGATTAATGACAGGGAATTTTACCCTTTCAAAGATGAAAATGACACGAAAATTATTTTGCCCGGAATTTATATTGACGCGGCGTATCCGGCGGCAGGTTTACTCGTTGCCTCTCAACAACCCAAAATTTTGGATAAACGCAAATTAAAATTTGACAAAGATACAGAATGCGTCGGAATTGACTTGGAAAATATAAACGTTAAAAAAGCTTTTATGACAAAATTTAATCGTGAATCAGTTTTGCGCCGCAGTGAAGCTTTAATCAAGGCAATTAATCAAAATATGTTCGGATTCGTTTTCAGCGGCGATGAAGTCAAAGACGAAAGCGGCACGTGGAAAAATTCCTACATTCATTGCGCCCGCACGCTTTTTCAAAATCCTAAAACAGGAATTTTCAAGCCGATTTATCAAACGCTCGTTGAAGATTATGTGGCGATTCAATTAAAGTTAATGGCAAGCAAACAGCCTCAAGAAGTTATCAAAAAAGTAAACAGCCTGAATAAAGACTACGAACGCCAGCGCAACCGCTACAAAGACGCCGTAAATTTTATTCTGCGCGAGGGTGAAACTATTGACCCGCCGGACGAAGATAACAGGGGGAAAATTTTAATTCATTTTATTGGCGGCGAAGGCGAAATTGATATTGACGTTGAAGGCACGACTGATTAAGGAGGAAACTAAATGCTTTATTCTGTCAAAATTACTGCAGAGGACGGCGAAATTATCGAAATTGGCAAGGACGGCGAAGAAAAGGAACAACACGCCATTACTGAAGTTACAATTCATATGGACACGGTAAATAATGACGTCAGCAACAAGTCAAACGCGATGCTTGCCAAAATAAAAATTTGCGGCGCAATTTCTTTTGACGATTACGGCAGTGAACTTTTAAAAATTTTCAACTGGTCCAAAGAATTAAAATCTGATAAATGGTACCGCTCGATTGAAATTAAAATTAAGGAAGATATGGATAACACTTACCGCACATACGAATTTGAAAAAGTTTTTGTGGTTGATTATCTTGAAATTTACAAAACTGAAAATGACAGCAAACAAGACGCCTCCAACGACGATAAAACCCATTTTGAATTGTATCTTACTCAACAAGAAAATAATCTCAAAAACATTAAAGCGTATTAAGGACTAGGGGCTAAGGATTAGGGAATTTTCACTAGTCCCCAGTCCCTGTTTCCTAACCCCTATATTAACAACAGGAGCCCGCAATGCAAATAAAAAATTTCGCTCAAATCGAATGCATTACCGAATTTGAATTGACGAAACACGAAGGAGAACACAGCCGCTTAAACTTTGCAGCCTCAATCAATGACGGCGCGGAAGAAAAATTTTTGGCTTGCACCGGCAAAATTATTTCTGTAATGAACGACGATAACGCGCCAATTTTTTTTGGACGTGCAGAATCTGTCGAAGTTGAAAATACAATCGGCGCGGCAAGAGTTTTTGTAAGTTGTGTATCAAATTCAATCACTGCGGACGAAGAAATTAAGACGCGCATTTTTCATAACCCCGAAAAGAAATTTTCTGACGTTTTGAACACTGCGCGCCTTGCTCTTCAAAACGCAAATTTAAAACTTTCAGAGGATTTTTCCGCGTTGAAATATTTGCCTGTTATTCTTCAGAATCAAGAAACTAATTTTCAGTTTATCGCACGAATTGCTAAAAATTTTGGCAGACGTTTTTGGATTCTTGACACGATGGAACAGGCAAATTTTTTTATTGATGCTTGCGTTAATAAATCTGCGCGAAAAATTTCAAAGTCACAAATTGTTTTGTTGCGCCGTTCAAAAGTTGGTAAGCACTATAAATTTTTCGTGAAGTCACAAAACTTTTTTGACATTGGACAAACCGTAACGGTTGAAAATGCTACCGGCGAATTTGTCATTGTCGGTATAAAAGTTTTACTCGAACACGAAAGTTATTTTTTTTACTACGAACTTGAAGAATCTAAACTTGAACCGCCGAAAATTCCTGACGCGCCAATTTTGGCAAAGACTTTCAAACTTCACGGCAAAGTTAAAAATACTAAAGACCCAAAAAATTTAGGCAGAATCCAAGTTACTTTTGACGATAAATTTGTTGAGGATATGGACAAAGAAAACCCGCTGTGGATTAGCTACCGCACGCCCTACACCGGCAAAAACGGCGGCTTTGTCTTTATACCCGATGAAGGCGACGCCGTCGAAGTTTTTTTCAGCAATGAAGAAATTTACTGTGTCTCTGCACTGCGCGAAAATCCACTTGCCGCCGAATGTCAAAAAGTGTTGGAAAAATATATTGGCAACAACTTTAAGCAGCGAATGTTTTTCAAGGAAAAATCCCTCGAACTTTTTTCTGACAAATATAAAATCATTATGAACGAAAAGGGAATTGAACTTGTTGTCGGCGAAAATTCAATTACGCTCAATGAACAGGGGATTTTGCTGAAAACTAAAGACAGTAAAATTTCAATGTCAAAAGATATTGCCGTAACTTCCGGCGATAAACTCAAAATTGACGCCAAAGAAATTTCTGCTGAAAGTTCCGGCGCGGCAAATGTTAAATCCGGCGGCACTTTGAAACTTGCCGGCAGTAAAATTGAACTCTGCTAAGGAGGAGTCTTTTTGAAAGTTTACGCTGAATCTGAAATAAAAAAAATTCTTGCACGCGCTTTAAAAGATGAAGATGAACGCCAAATACTCGAAAAAGTCTTTGCCGCGCTAGCCAATCGACAAGAAGATTTTTTTACCGACCTTGAAAAAAGAATCGACGCCGAAACCACCGCGCACGACTGGAATAAAGATTTTGAAGTTGCTGTAAAATTCGTCAAGCGCGGCGATACTGAATCTGCGCGAGGGCTTTTTCAGTTGGACGTTGGCAAAAGTTTTATCCTTGATGAAGAAACACTCGACAAAATTAACTTGACTGAAGATTTTTTTATTAACGCCGCCTATAACGAAATTGAAAATTTTTGCGCTCCTAAAAAATATCGCGGACGCCTTGTAACAAATGACGGCACTATAAAAAATTTTACATACACGCTTCAACGCCACGAAAGATTTGTAAATTACGAAAAAATTTTATTTGAAGTTGCCGCGCTGTACAAAATTAACCGCCCTGTTATTTTTTCGCCCTACGCAAGAAAAGCCGTCGATATAAAAATTTTTGAACTTGATGAAACTGATTTTGAAAATTATCAATCTGTAGATTTTATGAATGAAAAACTTTTACGCGGCAACCTTTTTTGGAACGTCAAAATTGAAACGGCAGATACAATCAGCGGTAAATCTGTTGAGGAATATCTCGGCGCGGACGGCAAATTAATTCGCTATGAATATTTTCATACTTTCGACGCCGATAAAAAAGTTTTTGTACTGCCCGCGCAACATTGCGACGATTTAAATTGCAAGGTTGACGATACCGGCAAAACTTTTAAATTCGGCTACAACAGCGTTTTGAAAGTGAATAATTGCGAAACTGTAAAATTTGTTGAAGTTGAAAATATTTCGGCTGAAACTTTTACAAATGACTTTCCGCGCCAAAATGACAAACTGCGCTTGAAAACTGAAGGCGACGTTGAAAAAGTCCTTGCCTGCTTTAATGCAACCCGCGCCGGTAAAATGTTCCCTGCGAAATTTGAAAGTTTTAACGCCAAAAATTTTAAGCCGCTTGCAATTTATCGCCGTGAAGACAAATATTTTTTGCCGCCTGGAATTCGCTTGCTCGGCAAAGTCCGCAATAAACCGATTTGCACAATAAATTTTGGCGGCGGCGCGTCAATTTTTAAAATCGACTATGCAAATTATGTGCTTGCTTACTTTGAAAGAAATTATCCCGAATTTAACTGGGCAGGTGTTGAAACTTGAAATACATTTGGCAAAACTACAGCGCGGAAAATGATTTTTACATTGACGAAAAGCCCAATTCGCCGTACCTTGAAGTTTGTCAATCTTACTCAAAAAAAATTGCCGTCAATCCAATACCGCGCCTTTGTGAAATTTTTTCGCCGCTCTTTGAAGATAATTCGCCAAAAAATGAGACGCTTGAAAATTGTTTACTGCATTACCTCGCGCAGTTGGATTTGAAAAGCGGTATTCATTTGACTTCGATTTTTGAACGCAGGCTGGACGCGGAAATTTGCGAAAATGTTTTTGGCGAAAAGGCGCGGCGGATTTATTTATCACTTAGTCAAAATGAACGGCGAATAATTTTAATTTACCTGCAACGGCACGAGGCGGCGCAAGGCTTGAGAAATTTTTTCTTTGACGCGGTACTTCAATTTTTCCCAATGGCTAAATTTTATTTCCACGAATGGGAGCAAAAATTTTTATTCTGCGTACCTGCGCGACGAACTGAACATAACGAAAACCTTATGGAGCTTTTAAGATTTTTCCTGTTAGATATGGGCGTGGCGTATGAAATTTTTTGGGGCAGTCATTTTGGAATAATTGACGACGCCGAAACTATGCAGATTGATGATTTTGTAATGTACTGAAAGGAAATTTTTATGGGTAAAGAAATTGGAATAGATTTAGGCACAACAAACACGGTCGTTTCTTACGTCAACAACAAGGGCAAGCTGCGCCAACTGCGCTATGATTCAAAGGAAATTATTCCGTCCGTAATTTTTTTTCAAAGTAAAGATGAATATTTTATTGGCGGCAAGGCGCAAAAATTTTTGTCTGATAATCCCGCCGCCGGTATTGCAAATTTCAAAACTAGAATTGGTTCTTCCGAACGCTACGAAATTACACCGGCTGAAGGTAAAACTTTCAAAAAGCGGTCTAGGGAAATTGCGCAACTTTTTTTAAATAAGATTGTACTTGGAATTGAAAATAAATTGCTTAAAGAATTTGGCGCGGTTGAAGGTTGCATAGATCGCGCAGTTATTACAGTTCCGGCAAATTTCAGCTCCACCGAAAAAAACAGTACAAAGGCGGCGGCGCGGGAGGCAGGGCTTAAAGATGTTAAACTTGCGGCTGAACCGACGGCGGCGGCTATTGCCTATGAAGATTCGCAGGGCGACGAAAATTCTAACGCTGTAATTTTGGTGTACGATTTTGGCGGCGGTACTTTTGACGTGTCGATTATTCGCAGGAAGGGCGACGCCTTCGAGGAAATTACTACCGGCGGCGATAAACATTTGGGCGGCAATAAATTAACCAACATTCTGGCGCAGGAAATTTTAAACAGAATTAATGACGATTACGGTACGAATTTTCCATTTGATGAAGAAGACTTTGACGAGGACGAGTGCGGAATTTCTAAAATTGATTATCAAAAAAATATCAAGGAAATTTGGTACGTTGCAAACGTTATCAAAGAGGAACTTTCCGAAAATGAGGAAGTTACATATTCGGCAAATATTGTTTTACCTAATGGAACCGCGCCGCTTGTCGAAGTCGATTTCAGCCGTGAAGAATTGGAAAATTATATTGGCGCGGAAATTGAACGCACGGTTGAAATTACAATGCAGACGATTCAACGCGCAAAAGACGAAAAGGGCATTGATAAAATTGACCAAATAGTTTTGGCGGGCGGCAGTTCAAATATCCCGCTTGTCAAAAAAACTTTAGAAAATCGTATGCAAAATCAAGACGTGGTTTTCTGCGATGACGTTTCAACTTTAATTTCACGCGGCGCGGCGATTCTTGCCAAACGCTACGCAGAATTTGAAAGTTCCTCAAAAGCCGTTACAACCGTACAAATGGGGATTGTGGCAACTGAAGGCGTGCAATTCGGCAAGTTTCAAACTATCATTCCTGCAGACGAGCCGCTCCCCTGTACCAAGAAAAAAACTTTTTACCTTTCGCAAGATAACCTGTCAAAATTTGAAATTAAATACTACGAACGCGATATAAAAAATTATCCGAATGCAATTTTCGCCCGCGATAACGGCATTGAAGAAATTGATTCGATTCTGATTGAGAATTTGCCGCCGAATTTAAAAGCGTCTGAAGTTCAAGTTGAAGTAACTTTTACCGCGCAAAAGGACGGCAACCTTGATATTAATGTTGAACTCAAGGACAGCTCCGGCAACGAAATTAAAAGCGAAAAAATGAGTTTCAACAAAAAAAGCGACTTGGAATAATTTCAGCCGTAAAAGTCAAATTTGCGATTTAAGGCGGGTTTAAAATGTTTTTAAGGTAAATGTATACCCGCGCTTCAAACTTTTAATCTGGAGCCCTTCAGGCGCGCGTACGCGGCTAATTTTTTTATCAGCTGAATAAATGGAGTGATTATAATGGAATTTTTGCAAGAATTGCGGGGGCGTTACGGCGATATTTCTTTAACGGGGATTTTAAATCGTTGCAGAAAAATTTTTGGCAAAACTGAAAGTCCGCCGCCGCCCACATATT
>CALDHY010000093.1 GCA_937901445.1 uncultured Selenomonadales bacterium | reverse complement strand
GGGTTCTGATATGGAAAGATTTTTACAACAAAGTAATTATCATAAATTTAATGGAAGTTCTTGGTTTAATTAATATAAAATTAGAAACAATAACTAAAAAAGCTGACATCTGTCAGCTTTTTTAGTTAGAATAAACTTACAAAACAAAATCAGGAGGTCATTCAAATGGCAGATACAAAGAAAATTCTCGAAGGTTTACAGATCATCGTAACAGATTTAGCACAGCAGGCAGACGGCCACGAATTACAATCAAGAATTTTCGCGGCTCAGGGATTCAGCAAACTAGCTGATAAGTACGCAGGACATGCAAAAGAAGAACGCGATTACGTGAAGAAATGTGCTGACAGAATTATTGACTTGGGCGGCGAAGTTAAACTTGAAGATAAAAAATCTGCGCCCGTTTGCAAAGACGCTGAAGAATATCTCAAATACGAATTGCAAGTTTCAAAAGACGGCTTGAAATGGCTTGCCGACCTTGTAAAACTCGCGCAGGAAGATTTAACGACGTTTGCAATTTTGAGCGAATACTACAAAGACGAAGAAAAAGATATGTATGAAACTCAACAGCAACTTGAATTGATTCAGCTGATTGGTAAACAAAATTGGCTTGCAAAACAAATTTAAGGGCTAAGGGCTAAGGGCTAAGGGTTAAGGATTTTTTAGCTTATATAAAAAAATATTTTTTAGGAGAATTAAAAATGAGTTTGCACGGTTTAACGAAAGGCACGCCGCTTGAAAAATCTGTTGCGGCACTCGCGCAGGCTGAAGCTAACGGCGTAATGATGTATTACGCGCTTGCACGTTTGGCGAAGGAACAAGGACTTGATGACGTTGCAGAAACTTTGATAAATTCTGCTAATCAAGAGGCGGTACACGCGGGCTTTTACGCCACTTTAAACGGCAAATATCCGAAAGATTTTTGGGCGTTGCTTGAAACGGTCAAGAAAGCTGAAATTGCGGGCGAAAAACAAATTAAAGCACTTGCCGACAAAGTACGCGCGGCAGGATTCACTAAAGCGGCGGACGAAATGGAAATTTTCGCCAAACAGGAAGGGCATCACGGCGTAGTATTGGAAGAAATTTTCAAAAAGTACAACCCGCCGAAAGTCGATAACACCGGCAAAAAAGTTTACGTTTGCCCCGTTTGCGGCTATGAATACGTCGGCGATATTGATTCTGAACCTGAAAATTGGACGTGTCCACTTTGCGGACAACCGAAGTCTGCTTTTACCGAAAAATCTAAAATTCAAGTTAAAGCGGTTAAATTTGCCGAAAACGGCTTTATGACTCAACCCTTTGCAATGGGCGGCGAAGACGGCGCAGAAAAATTTGACGCCAAAATTAAATATCGTTCCTGCCTTCAAAACTTTTTGATTGACAACGGCGAAGAAGTCATTTTGGTTGATACAGGTTTACCCAGTGAATATCCGTATCCAACTTTTGACGAAAAGACACAAATTTTTCTCGGTACGAAAATTAAAAGTTACGTTGACGCGCTGAAAGATTTAGGCTACAAGCCGGAACAAGTTACAAAAATTTTGGTTACACACAAACACGAAGACCACACCGGCGAACTTCGCAGTTTTCCCAACGCTAAAATTTATATTGGCAGACCTGACGCCGATGCAATGAAACTTGAAGGCGAAAATATTGTTAAGGTAGATTTTACTGACGGTGCGTATAAAAATTTCCCTGCCTGTCAAAAAATTGCTGACGGCGTTTATTACATTCAAGCAGTTGGACACACCAAAGGCAACAGTATTGTAATTGTTGAAGACGGCGATTTAAATTATATGATTCATGGCGACGTAACCTACACTGACGAGGCACTTTATCAAAATAAATTGTCGGTAGTTTTTGAGGACAAAGACGCCGCGCGCGAAACTTTAAATCGCGTGCGTGAATTTATCCGCAACAACAAAACTGTTTACTGCTCTACACATACGCCGCTCGGCTATGAAAATCTTGAGGCTAAAAAAATTTGCGATTTAGATAATCCGCCCGCGTCAATTCCGCCAAAAGAAATTGTTGCAAAGGCGGCAACGGGTAAATATATTTGCAGTATTTGCGGCTACGTTTACGACCCGGCAGAAAACGGCGGCGTAAAGTTTGAAGATTTACCCGAAAATTGGAAATGCCCGCGTTGCAAACAAGGCAAAGATAAATTCAATAAAGCTTAAAAATTAAATTCGCCAATAAAAAAGCGGGTTGCCGAATTTCGACAGCCCGTTATTTTTATGCAAAGAAACTGTTAAATTGTTTCAACAGTAACCTGAAGAAAGATTTTTGCTCCACGTCGGCAGTTGTCACAATATCAGTTGTAGCAATTTCCCTGCCGTCGATAATGACGCGCACCTTTCCAATAGTTTCGCCGTTGGTAATTGGCGCGTTCAAAACTTCCGGCATATCATACTGAATTTCGTAGGCGTCATGATTTTTGAAAACCGGTACAATAATTTCGCCTGCAGTTTTTACCGGCATAGATTTTCGCCGCCCTGAAATAATCGGCAAGGTTTTAATGACTTCATCAGATTTTACCAAAGTTTCAGTGCTGACATTTTCAAAGCCGTAATCGAGCAAAATAATTGAATCGTTCCACATGTAAAGCCCGTCAAGAACAACAGAAATTAATTGAATACCGTTACGTTTTGCCGAACAAACAACGCAACGCCCCGCGCGCTCGGTGTAGCCGGTTTTAACGCCGTTGCAGCCGTTGTAAGTCCACAGCAACTGATTTTCAGTGCGAATTGTTTTGCTGTTATCGTCGTGAATCCAGTCAAACGCCATTTCGGTGGTTGTAACAATTTGTTCAAAGCCGGGCAGTTGCAAGCCGTGCAAAGTGATAAGTGCAAGGTCGCGCGCGCTTGTATAGTGGTTATCGTCCGGCAAGCCGTGAGGATTGGTAAAGTTGGTATTGGTTGCGCCGAGTTCCTTTGCACGTTGCGTCATGTGTGCGGCGAAATTTGCTACGCTGCCGTCAATGTGTTCAGCTATTGCAACGGAGGCATCATTTGCTGAAACCATCATCATACCGTACAGTAAATCCTGCAACGGGATTCTTTCGCCTGTATCAAGCCAAAGTGTCGAGCCCTGCGCGTTAAAAGCATTTTCGCTGACTTCAACAATTTCATCAAGTCCGCCGCGTTCGAGTGCCAAAAGTAACGTCATGATTTTTGTTGTACTTGCCGGAAACATTGGACCATCGGGGTTGCGTGCGTAAATGACGTGCCCTGTTGACGCCTCTATAACTATTGCTGAAGTTGCCGTAACATTCGGCAAAACATCGCCTTCAGGAACGGGGCGAGTATTCGGCAAGGGTTCAACCGTGTAACCGGGATTCAAGCCGGAATTTTCGCTTGTCCACGTTACGTTTTCTACCGGCGCGGCTTCAGTCGTAAACATAAAAAATCCAACTGCAATGCTTACAAAAATTTTTCCGAGATTCAATAATTTTCGCTCCTTTTATCTGTGCGGTTTTACAAGGGTTTTCATTTTTATTGCGTTACCGGCGTCGTCCTTTTCTACCTCCGCTTCTTCCGCGTAAAATGCTGCGTACTGCATTTTGTTTTTTTTTGAACCGTTGGTTGCAACCGCCGTTTCGACGTCTTCAACAATAACTTCATCATTTAAATCTGAATATTTGTCGAGTGTTTGAACTTCGGTAACTTCGTCTGATTTTTTTTCAGTGGGCGTTTCCGGTTCTTCGGTAGTTTTTGCAGCCGGTGTACTTTCAACGGGGTGGATTTTTTTTACATAATCGACTACGAAACTTTGAAGTCCGGCGTTTAAGAGTTGCCCGATTTGCCCCATAATTCTTGCGTGGTTTTCTGCAAGTTGAGTTGAGAGGCTGTTCAAGTTGGTTGAAAAAGCCTCGTTTGCTGCGCGAATATTTTCTTTTGCGGCGCGCAGGTTGTTCATTTCAAGGTAAATTTTTTCATTTTCCTCGCGCAGGATTTTATTTTCTTCACGCAATTCCTCCGCTTCAATTTTTAACAATTCGTTTTCTTCGTGTGCCTGTTCGAGTTGTTTTTGAAAATTTTCGCCGATTTCCTTAGCCGCCGATAAAATTTTCTCCAAGTCCCCCAGTTGATTCATTTTGAAAAACTTCCTTTCATTCTATCTAAAATTTGATTATCGTCCAGTTGTTCAATTTCTGAAACTTTATCAGAATTAAAGCCGCACAATTCGCCGTAAATACAATATTTGCAAGCGTCACTTTTTGCAGTTTTGGCGGGATTAACTTCAATGTTGCCCTGTAAAATTTTTGCGCCGGTAGTTTGTAATTTTTCTTCAGCGAATTTTAACATAAGCTCAAACACTTCAGCAGATTTTACATAGCCTTTAGTTTTGCCGTCAACCGCGCCCTTAGTTGTCAAGTGAACTTTCAAAAATTCCTGCCCGTCCGAGCTGTCAATTTCCTTGATAACTTTTGAATCGTCGAGCGTCCAGCCTGACATTTTTAAAGCTTTATCTACTTCCCCTGCCGCCAAATCTGCGCGGTCAACGGTTTTTGTTTGATACTTCAAAAAATAATACATCATACCGGCGGGCGAGCGTCCGGCAACAATTTCAAGGTTTTTGGCAACCATCAAGTAAGTTAAAAGCTGAATGTTTATCCCGTGATAAATTTCATTTAAGTTAAGATAAGCACTGCCTGTCTTGTAGTCGAGAATCAGAAAATATTTGCCGTCTTCGTTGAAGTCCACGCGGTCAATTTTCCCTGTCAATTCCATTTTAACGCCTTGAATGTCATAAATCAACGCCGGATTTTTTCCGCCGAAAGTTTCTTCAAAAAAATTGGGGTGAAATTTGCTTACGGCGTCAAATTGTATCAGGCGTTGCAAAGAATGTACAGCAACTTTTTTTATTCGGTCGCGCTGGTGTTTGAGGGCGTTTGTACTTAGCAAAATTTTATTGTTTAAATTCGGCGTGGTATTGTCGAGAATTTCAGTAACGATTTTTTCAAGTTCAGAATCTTCAACGGTTGCCCAGCGGCGATTTTCTTTTTTGAGGCGTTCACCAAATTGACTCATAACGCTGTGCAAAATATTTCCAATATCCGGCGGCGTAACTTTATATTCCCTGCGTTCCTCAAGCTTCAAGCCGTACTTTGCGAAATATTGGAACGGGCATTTATTGAAAGTTTCAACGTTTGTAACGGAGCCGCGCAAATGTTTGTTCGGCGCAAAAAGTTTTTCGGCAGAATCCGGCGTTAAAGTTTTTTCGGCGGCTACAAAATCAATTTCACTGCCGAGACTTTCCAAAATTTCAAGCGGTATAAAGTCAATTTTAATTTGCGGGAAAAGTTTTTTGAATCTGTCAAGGAGCGGGGCGGCGTGCATTGCGTTACCTTCAGAATCTGCCAGCGGGTACGAAATGTACAGATAATTTTTCGCTTCAGTCAAGCCGCGATAAACCAAAAATTTTTCGGCTAACATTGCGTCGGAGCCGCCTTTCGGAATTTCTAAGCCGCTGTCGTTTAAGTGCAACCTGTCAGCGTCTGAAAGTAAATTTTTTTCGGCGGTGCGTTTTGGAAAATGATTTGAACTGAATCCCAAAATATAAATTGCCCGTGAATTTTGCAAAGAATTTTGGTCGAAGTCAGAAACTGTAACTTCATCGACGCCCGGCGGGATTAACGACATTTGCAGCGCGTCAAGCCCTTCATTTATGATTGATTCAAATTCTCGCGCAGTTATTGAACTTTCGTCCAGCGATTCTGCAACTTGGTCGAACAGTGAAATTATATCGTCCCAAATTTTCAAATGTTCTTTCGACAGTGCCAAATTGCCGCGTGATTCTTCAAGTGCGGACCATTCAGATAATTTGTCATAAACTTTCAAGCCGTCGATTAATTCATAAAGTGCGGCGGTAAAATTGCGGGCGGTATTTTTTTTCTTGAGTGCTTGCGAAAATTTTATAAGCGGCAAAACGGCGGCGCGTCTAATTTTATCAACTTGTTCAAGGCGTGCAGTTTCAGTTTCAGAAATTTTATCGTCGTCCAAGCTGTGGCGATACCACGCCCAATTATTTTCAGCCGTCCAAATTTTTTCGCCGCGCAATCCAAATTCTAAAACGTAATTTTCGAGCAAGTCAATTTCTTCCTGCGCAATTTCAAAAAAGCCGGTACGCAAGCAACGAAAAATTGACTCTGCACGCCAGCCGCGCAAAATTTCAAGTGCGGAGCGTATCATTTCGGCAAGCGGATGATGATTGGCGGCGCGTTTCTTGTCAATGAAAAAAGGTATGCCGTGAAATTCAAAAATCGGCTTGATTAAGTTGCTGTAGGTTTCGTCGCGGGCGATAATTCCAATTTGGCGGCAACGAAAATCTTTTTGCAGGAGTTTCAAAATATCCTGCGCGACGGCTTCGACTTCAGCGCGTTTGTTGACGGCTTCGACAATTTTTAAGCCTTCAAGGTTGCCGGTAAAAGTTTTTGACGTGCGGGCGAAAAAATTTTCTTCAAGAAATTTCAGTGCGTCAACTTTAAAACGTTTCGGCGCGTTGCAACGGACGATTTTAATTTCAGCTTTAACTTCATCTGCAATATCTTTCAGCGTTTGAAAAGTTTTGAAGGCGCGGTTAAAAATTCCAACTTCACGGGTATTTTCACGGCTTGAAATTTCAGTTTCCAGCGGCAAAACTACATAAACATTTTTAGCGTAATTAAAAACCTCGCGCAGGATTTTTCGCTGTTGCGGGTCGAAGAAAATAAAGCCGTCAACAAAAATTTCGGCGCGTCGAATTGCGGCAGATTTTTTTATTAATTCGGCGGCGTGTTCGAGTAAATCGCTTTCGTCATTTTGTTTACCGGCAAGCGAATTTCTGAAGTCTTCATACAAAATTGACAGGTCGTGAATTTTATTTTTAAGTTCGTCGTCGTCGATATTTGCGGCAATTTCAGAAAGTTTTTCGGCGTCAACAGAGTAAGTGCGCAGGTCTTGAATTTCTTTCGCCAAAATTTCAACAAATCCGCGTTGTTTTGCGGCGCGTTCATAGTAAAGCAAATCTTTTGAACGATTGATTAAAATTTTGCGTAGTAAAAGCCGCCTGCCAATTTCAGAAATACGCGGGATAATGGAGCCGCCCACTTCATCTAAAATTTGATTGGCGAAACGTTGAAAACTGCACATGCGCGCGTTGACTGCGCCGCCGGTTATTTTAAAAAGTGCCAATTCTGCGCGGTACGTTTGATAAGCCGGCAACAAAAAAAATATTTCAGTTTGCAACGGCGAAGTTTCCAAAATTTTTTTCATGCGTTCGATACAATGAAAAGTTTTGCCGGTACCGGCGCGCCCAATTATAATTTCAACTGCCATTTATTTACCTCGATTGAAAACCCAATCCCAAACTTTTTCTTCAGTGGATTTATCGGCGTTGCCCCTGACGCGCACCGGTTCGCCGTTTATCATTGCAAGGTATGTAGCCATAAATTTTGCGAAGCCGTAAGCTTTTTCTTGAAAGACAAGCAAAAATAATTCTTCAGATTCAATATCTTCCTTTTGCCACACTTCAACGCAATCTCCAACAATAAATCTGATAAGATAATTTAAATTTTCCGCCTTCAAAGTTCCGTTGTTAATAAATTCCAGCACGTCAAAATAAAAATCATCCAGAGCTTGCACTAAAATATTTGCGGCTTTTTCAATACCTTTGGGCGGCAATTCCTCCGAAAGTTCAATGTTATAATCCACGTTGTAAAATTCGTTGACAGTTTCATAGCCTTTAGAAAAAAGTACAACCGAATGAACGTAAAAGCGCGCGTAGTAAATGGCACTGCGGCAATAATCGTCAAGGTAAAATTTTTCCTCTTCCTCGATAAGATTAATTAAAGTGGTGCGGATTATTTCTGTTAATTGTAAAATTTCATTTTGCGGCGGCGTTTTGAAACCGTACAGCTGAAAAAAAGTTTTTATCGTTTCATTAATTGCGCCGTCAAAGGCAAGGATATTGTTTAAAGTTTTTTCGTCTAATTCACTCATAAAAATTTTCTCCTTTGTCGAAATTTTAAAGACTAAGGAATAAAGCCTAAAGGTTAAGGATTTTTCCCTAGTCCTTAGTCCCTAGTCCTTAATCCTTAAGTTCTGTGAAACATTTTGGCTAAATCAGCGGCAGAAAATTTAATAATGGTAGGGCGACCGTGCGGGCAAGTGTGCGGATTGGGCGTGCGGCTTAAATCGTTCAACAAAATTTTCATTTGCTGAATATTTAATTCTTGTCCGGCTTTAATTGCGGCTTTACAGGCAGTTGTTGCCAAAACTTTTTGGCGGATATTTCTTGCAATATCTGCGCGACGTTCGGCGTCAATTTCGGCGGGATTGTCAATTTCCGGCAAACTTGAAACAATTTCCTGCAACATATTTTCAGGGTCAACTTCGAGAT
>CALDHY010000092.1 GCA_937901445.1 uncultured Selenomonadales bacterium | reverse complement strand
GCAAAAAAAGAAAGTACCAAAGAAAAAGTGCCGCGCCCGCCTGTGTTTTTCGCGTCGAATTTTCAAAAATTTTACAGTTTAACCCGCGTCTTATTACGTTTTACAGACTTTAATATTGCCGGTAAAAACGGAGTGCGGCGGGCGACATTTCACTAAAACTTTTTATTTTTAATAAAATTTTGGAGGAATTCAAATGTTAAGCGATGTTGAAATTGCACAACAAGCAAAAATTAAACCCGTTACAGAAATTGCCGAAAAATTAAATTTATCTGCGGACGATTTGGAGCTTTACGGCAAGTACAAGGCGAAAATTTCAAAAGAAGTTTGGGCGCGTGTCAAAGACAATCCTAACGGCAAATTAATTTTAATGACGGCGATAACTCCCACGCCCGCCGGTGAAGGCAAAACTACAACTTCAATCGGACTTGCCGACGCCTTTTCTAAAATTGGCAAGAAAGTTTGCGTTGCACTGCGCGAGCCTTCACTTGGACCTTGTTTTGGAATTAAGGGCGGCGCGGCAGGCGGCGGCTACGCTCAAGTTGTACCAATGGAAGATATTAACTTACATTTTACCGGCGATTTTCACGCCCTTACAACCGCGCACAATCTGCTTGCCGCTGTTTTGGATAATCATATTCATCACGGCAACGAATTAAAAATTGACGTGCGCCGCGTCGTCTGGAAAAGAGTTTTAGACTTGAACGACCGCGCACTTAGAAATATTGTTATAGGATTAGGCGGCAAGGCTAACGGCGTCCCGCGTGAAAGCGGCTTTGATATTACCGTTGCCTCTGAAATGATGGCGATTCTTTGCCTTGCCAATGATTTTGAAGATTTAAAAACGCGGCTCGGAAAAATTATTGTAGCTTACAATTTCGACGGCGCGCCGGTTACTGCCAATGATTTACAAGTTACGGGTTCGCTTGCACTTTTACTGAAGGATGCAATTAAACCTAACCTTGTACAAACTTTGGAAGGAACGCCCGCGTTGATTCACGGCGGACCTTTTGCGAATATTGCGCACGGTTGCAATTCTGTACAGGCTACAAAGTACGCGCTGAAACTTGCAGATATTGTTGTTACAGAAGCGGGATTCGGCGCAGATTTGGGCGCGGAAAAATTTTTGGATATTAAGTGCAGAATGAGCGGCTTACAACCCGACGCCGTTGTAATTGTTGCTACAATTCGCGCGTTAAAAATGCATGGCGGCGTTGCCAAAAATAATCTTGCCGCGCCGAATGTTGACGCTTTAAAAGTTGGACTTGCTAACCTTGAAAAACATATAGAAAATATTCAAGGATTCGGCTTGCCGCCGGTAGTTGCGTTGAATGCTTTTCCGACTGATACGCCTGAAGAAATTGCGGCTGTTGCCGAACTCTGCGCGAGCAAGAATGTAAAATTTGCGCAGTCTAAAGTTTTTGCTGAAGGCGGCGCGGGCGGCGTCGAACTTGCACGGGCGGTTGAATCTGTACTTGACGAACAAAATAATTTCAAATTGACGTACGAAGATAATCAATCTGTCAAGGAAAAAATTTCAGCGGTTGCCACGAAAATTTACGGCGCGGACGGCGTGCAATATCTTCCTGCCGCCAATAAACAAATTGCCGAAATTGAAAGTTTAGGCTTTTCTAACTTGCCGATATGTATTGCCAAAACTCAATATTCTTTGTCCGATGACGCGGCGAAATTGGGGCGTCCGAAAAATTTTTCTGTTACGGTGCGTGAAGTGAAAATTTCTGCCGGCGCGGGATTTATTGTAGTTTTGCTTGGAAATATTTTAACAATGCCGGGACTTCCTAAACGCCCTGCCGCCGAAAAAATCGATATTACGCCCGACGGCGTTATCAGTGGGCTTTTCTAAAATTATTTTCTTAAAAAAATTAACGCCTCCGAAATTTATCGAAGGCGTTTTTTTATTGTTCAAAAACCGCAAGCGGTATGAACTTTGCGCAATCAATGTTGATAAGGTTACACTGTTATTCATGAAGAAGGTGGAGTTTCAAAACCGCAAGCGGTATGAACTTTGCGCAATTGGCAAATGCTTTATGCGCTACCAGTATTACTTTACGTTATGCCAGGTTTCAAAACCGCAAGCGGTATGAACTTTGCGCAATTGAAAACCGAAACCGAAAGCAAGTATGCCGAAATTAAGATTGTTTCAAAACCGCAAGCGGTATGAACTTTGCGCAATCGCTACGTAATGCCTTTTGAATCGTGGTGGGAGTCTCAAGAGTTTCAAAACCGCAAGCGGTATGAACTTTGCGCAATAGCAGACCTTTTTGAGCGCGTCACCATGCGCCTCAAAACAGGCTTTTGGAAAATGTTTCCAAATCTGCTGACAGTTCCAAAAAAATCTTTAAAAAATTGTCATAAAACTTTCAGAAAACTACCACTCCTCCGCGTCATTACGCCGTTTCTTAATTTTGGAAAATGTTTTAACAAAATGGCGTTCTGCCGTACCTCAAAATCACTTTCCAATTTTCAAAAAACCTAAAAATTTCTAATGCAAATGTTACAACAGACTTTGAAAAATTGCAAGAAAAAATTTGACAGTTTAAATTAAATATGATAACTTTCAAAAATCTAAAGGAGTGATTTAAATGGCAAGAACTTTATTTACTTCAGAATCAGTAACTGAAGGACACCCCGACAAAGTTGCAGACAGAATTTCGGACAGCATTTTGGACGCAATTTTGGAACGGGATCCAATGGGGCGCGTGGCTTGTGAAACTGTCGTAACAACGGGGCAAGTTCACGTTGTAGGCGAAATTTCTACCAGCTGCTACGTTGACATTGCAAAAATTATTCGTGAGGCTGTACGTGAAATTGGCTACACAAATTCGGCTTACGGCTTTGATGCTGATACAGTCGGCGTTTTAGTTTCACTTGACGAACAATCGCCGGATATTGCACAGGGCGTTGACAGCGCGTTTGATGATGCAAACGAAACAGGCGCGGGAGATCAAGGTATGATGTTTGGTTACGCTTGCAATGAAACGCCGGAATATATGCCGCTTCCAATTTCTTTAGCGCACAAATTAGCTTACAGATTGGCTGAAATTAGAAAAGTTACGGGCGAAGTAAATTATTTAAGACCGGACGGCAAAACTCAAGTAACCGTGATTTATGAAGACGGCAAACCCGTTGCAGTTGATACGATTGTTATTTCAACGCAACACAACCCCGACGTTACGCTTGAACAAATTAAAAAAGATATGATTGAATACGTTGTCAAGCCGATTGTTCCCGCCGAATTGTTGACGCCGGAAACTAAATATTTTGTCAATCCTACAGGAAAATTTGTAATTGGCGGACCGCAAGGCGACAGCGGTTTAACCGGCAGAAAAATTATAGTCGATACTTATGGCGGATATGCACGGCACGGCGGCGGCGCGTTCAGCGGCAAAGACCCGACAAAAGTTGACAGGAGCGCAACTTATGCGGCGCGGTACGTTGCAAAAAATATTGTTGCGGCGGGACTTGCTGACAAGTGCGAAATTCAACTTTCTTATGCAATAGGCGTGGCGCGTCCAATTTCTGTTAATGTTGATACTTTTGGAACGGCTAAAGTTGACGAAAAATTAATTTCAAAACTTGTACAAGATAATTTTGATTTACGCCCCGCCGGTATAATTAAAATGTTAAATTTGCGCCGCCCGATTTACAAAGAAACTTCGGCGTACGGACATTTTGGGCGCGAAGGTTTCAGCTGGGAAAAGCTTGACAAAGTTGATATTCTGCGCAAGCAAGCCGGTTTATAAGGGTTAAGGATTAAGGGTTAAGGATTAGGAAATAGTTTTTCTGTTTCCTAATTTTTTTTGTAGGAAGTGGTTTAATGTTCAGATTGTTATTTTTGCTGTGTTTAATTTGGGGATTTAATTTTGTTGTGATGAAAACTGCAAACAGTTATTTTTCGCCGGAAATTTTTGTAACGTACAGATTTTCACTGGGCGCGGCGATACTTTTACTTTTTGTGTACTTGAAAAAATTACCGTTGCCGCCGAAAAAATTTTGGCTCTGGATATTTTTGACGGGATTTTTTCAAATTGCGGTCGGCGCGTCAATCGTTCAGTACTGTTTCAAATTTTTGGACGCGGGCTTAGTTTCGGTTTTAAATTATACAATGCCTGTCTGGGTAACAATTTTGGCGTATTTCTTCCTTCACGAGCCGCTTACAAAGAAAAAAATTTTTGGAATTGTAATTAGTATAGCGGGCGTAGCCGTGCTGATGAATATCAATCTTACGGGAAAATTTTTTGCAATAATTTTGGCGTTGGCGGCGGCGGGCGCATGGGCTATTGGCAACGTTATGATGAAGGCAAAATTATCTAAGTGCGAGCCAATAACAATGACAACGTGGCAAATGGTCGTTGGAGCGATTTTTCTTGCGATTTATTCGACAATGCAGGGCGATCACTTAGTTTACTGGACGCCGCTTTCGGTGGCGTGCCTTTTGTACAACGCGGTTATAGCGTCGGCGTTTGCGTTTTTCCTTTGGGTTTACGTTCTTGAACATATGCAAGCCTCGAAGGCGTCAATTTCAGTTTTGGGCGTGCCGGTTGTCGGAGTTTTGGGCGGCGTGATATTTTTGGGCGAGCCTTTGACACTCTCAATAGTAGTTGGAATGTTTATGGTTTTGGCGGGAATTATTTTAGTTCAACATTCTTAAAAAATATCGCTGTAGACGCGCAGAAATGCCCCTGTTTGACGAGTTCGGCAACGTCAGATACATTTTTCCCTAAAAAATATAAACCGCCTTTAAAACGAATTGTAGCGCGTTTGAGGTGGTTTTTAACTTTTAGATAATCCAAAATTTGTGCAAGAAAATATCTATATCTTCAAATAAAACGCCGTCAATTTGCGGATATAATTGCCCTTTAAATTTTTTTATTTTAAATTCCCGCGTCAAAGGTTGTTCGTCCTTCATCTTTACAGTAAATTTTTGGTTAATCGTGTCAATTTCATAAGCCATGCCGTGAAATAAATTTGCACTCAATAAAAACGGGAATTGTAATATTGGTTCATCCGGTACGAAAACTTCAAAGTCATTGAAAATTAAATCGCCGACTTGAAAATTTGATAAAGAATAAACCGCGCCGTATTCTTTGCCGCCAATTCCGCTTATATCTCCGTGCGGCAAGATAAGTTTTGAATCGAAATGCTTTTCAAATATCGAAGGAAAAATTGAAATAACCGGAATAACCGCGCCCGTATCAATTAACGCCGGCAATTTGTAAAGTTCAATTACCGGGCGGGTATAATCGCTCATAAGCGGGATTGAAAATTCTTTCATAAAAATTCCTCCTAAAAATTAAAATTCATCGTCAAGCCCCGTTTGTGCCGCTTCGTCCTCGCAGAAAATATTGTCTTGCATTTTTACAAAAGGCAAATATACAAGTGTTGCCACAATCAAATTTATCAGCTGAATAACCGCGCCTTGCCAACCGTTCAATAAAAATCCGGCGATTATCGGCGGCGTTGTCCAAGGAACTTGCATGCCGCTGAAAGGTGCCATAAATCCAACAGAAATTGAAGTGTAAGTGATTGTAAAAGCTAAAACCGGCGCAAGTATAAACGGTACAATCATATATGGATTAAAAACGATAGGCAGTCCAAAAATTATTGGCTCGTTGATATTGAAAATTCCGGGTATGAGTGCAAGTTTTGAAACGGTTTTCATCTGTTCAGATTTTCCGACAAGGTAACTTGCGATTAAAAAACCGAAAGTAAAACCGCAACCGCCGCTTTTTGTAAAAAGGTCGTTTATATGTGAAGTCATAATGTGCGCGGCGGGATTTCCCATAAGTTGTTGCCCCATGTCAAGCAGTTGTTGATTTTCCCACGTATTCGCCAAAAGCAAAGGATTTACCACGCTGCCTACTACGTTTGGACCGTGAATACCCGTCCAAAATAAAATACTTTGCAAGCCGGTTATTACAATTCCGCCCAAAAGTGTATCTGATAACCCCTGCAACGGCGATTGAATCAAATGAAAAATTAATTCCGGAAAAGTTGAATTTAAAACGTGATGACAAAGACCGTAAACAACCGCCGCCGCCGTGAAACAAATAATCGCCGGAGTAAAAGCCAAAAAGGAGCGCACAATTTCTACAGGCACGGATTCAGGCATTTTTATTCCCAAATTGTGTTTATCGCAGTACAAGAAAATATTTGCCACGAAAAAAGCAATAAGTATCGCCGTGATTATTCCGTTTGCGCCTATCCACGTACGCGGGACTATTCCGCCGACAATTTGCCCGTTACCGGCTACAATTTCCGGCGGCAGCAACGCCAAAAATGTAAGCAACGCGGTTATCGACGCCATATTTGCATCGCCGCCTTCGATTGAAACTGATTGATAGGTTACGCCGACAACTATTGCCAATGCAAGTGCGCCGAATGTTGCGCCCGCTACCGCGTTTAATGAGTCCGTCCAATGTGCGCCGAAAATTCCCGCCATAAATTCTGCGTAGCCGGGTATTGGTAAATTTGCGATAAGCAGAAAGATTGAACCGCCTATTGTAAAGGGCATTGTTAATACCATTCCGTCGCGCAGAGCTTTTACCGAGCGTATTTGTCCGAATCTGCCGGCTTTTTCTATAAATTTATCCAAAAATTCTTGCCTATCCATAATTTTACACCTTCTTTTATTTTCCCCTAGCCCTTACATAATTACGCGCCCGTTACGTTTTTTCATTTCAAAAAATATTTGTCCAAATAAAAAACGCCTCATTATTTCTGAAAAGGCAAATAAAATTTCGTGTTCTTCCTTCGACCACGTACGCGCTTTTTTGCAGTCGTCAAAACCTACGCTGCCAATAAAATTATCGCCGTCCATAACCGCACATTCAAGATAGGCGCAAATATTCCGCCGTTCAAATTCTTTTTTCGCCCTGCCTACAAGTTTTGAAGTATCTGCACATTCGCTGAATCTGCCTTGCTTTGTATTTCTGTAGCGTTTTCTTATTTGCAAACGTAACGCCGGATCGTGCGCAACTTCCGTACCTTTAAAATCGCCGCGCACATAGTCAAATAAAATTTTGGGCCAATAATGACCGTCAAGATGCCACGCAACGTAAGCCCTGTGAACTTTGAAATATTTTGCAAAAATCTGTAATAAAAGTTCAACGGCAAGTGAAGTATCTTTTGAATGAAACACCATTTGAAAAATATATTCCATTGGATTTGAGAGCATTTTTCTAAAATTTTGAGAGGGCAATTCGGCGTTATCGGCGGCTTTTTTTTCGGCACTTTCAAGCCCTTCACTAAAAATAGTTTCAGTATCTTTGCCCTGCCGCTTACTTTCGGCAAGCGCGGCATCTGCGCGAGTGAAAAGTATATTATAGTCTGAGCCGTGTTCAGGCGAAAGGGCAATTCCAATGCTTGCGGAAACTGAAACTTCTTCGCCTTCGTGCGTGTAAACTTTTCTCAAAATATCGCGCAGTTGTTGACATTTTTTTATAACAATTTCCGGCGTTTTAATATCCTTCATCATAACCATAAATTCATCGCCGCCGATATGTCCCAAAATATCAGTCTTGCGAAAAGTTGTTTTGAGATTCATTGCCATATCCATAATAACAGCGTCGCCGATTAAGTGTCCGAGTTTGTCATTTACAGATTTAAAATTGTCCAAGTCCAAAACTAAAAGCGCGTTCATTTTGGTTTTATCTGCGATAGTTTGATTGACAAGGTAGGGCGCGTGCGTTTTGCTGTAAAGCCCCGTCATTGCGTCACGTTCGATAACTTCCTTGAGTTGCGCTTCTTTTTGGCGGAAACTGTCAATATTTTGTAAAAAGCCTGTAACTTTTATTGCCACGCCGTCAACAAATTCTGCGCGGTATTTCATTTTTACCCACGCAAAATAGCGGTTGCGCGTGTAAACTCTAAATTCCAATTCGTATTCTTGAAAGGGCGCGCTGCGTTGAGTTTTCATTGTCAACATTCTGTCAACGTGGTTTTGAAATTCTATTCGATTTTCGGGATGAACGAGCCGCGCCTTCAGCAAATATTTTTTTACATTTTCGGTCGGCAATTCACTTTGAAGAATCAGCGTCAATTTGTCGTCATACGTCAATTTATTTCCAATAATATCCCATTCAAAAACCGCCATATTGTTCAGTTCGGTTGCAACTTTGTATAAATCTTCAAGCATAACAATCGCCCCTTGCATTCGTTGAAAATTTTAAATATTATATCAGCAAACAATAAAGGGGTAAACGAATTGAAAAAAATTTTGCTTGTGTACAATCCCGTTTCCGGCGGCGCAATCTTCAAAAAAAATCTTGACGAAGTGATAGAAAATTTTCAGCGGCGAAATATTTTGTTGACATTTTATCGTACTCGCGCAGATTCAACGGCTGAAGATTTTGCAGAATGTATAAAAATTTCCGGCGCGGAAGGCGTCATTGCGGCGGGCGGCGATGGTACTTTACACGCGGTTATAAATTGGCTGAAAAAATCTGAAATAAATTTGCCGGTCGGGATAATCGGCAGCGGCACTTCAAACGACTTTGCAACGCACCTTGAAATTGACGCCGAAAAAATTTTTGACACCGTTGCAGAAAATAAAATTCGCCCCGTCGATTTGGGAATTGTCAACGACAAAGAATTTTTTGTAAATGTGGCAAGCGCGGGCGTTTTTACTTCCATTGCTCACGAAGTTGACGCGCGCCAAAAAAATTCTCTCGGCAAACTTGCATACTACATTCACGGACTCGGCGAACTTCCCAATTTTAAAACCGTACCGTTGCAAGTTTCAGCTGACGGTAAAAATTTTGAGTTGGAGGCTTTTTTATTTTTGGTATTGAACAGTCCCGCCGTTGCCGGTTTAAAAAAAATTTCTGACGCAGTAAAAATTGATGACGGCAAATTAGATTTTTTGGCGTTGAAAAAGTGCAACCCGCGCAATTTAATTAACCTTGCGCAGAAAATTTTATCCGGTAAATTTATTGAAGACGACGAAAATATTTTGTACCTTCAAGCCAAAACTTTTGAAATAAAATCGCCGCAAAATTTAACTGCAGACCTTGACGGCGAATTGGGCGGCAACTTGCCACTCAAAATTCAAACTGTACCGCGCGCTGTAAATTTCTTTGTCAATAAATGATTAAAATTGAAGGATTTTTCGGCGTGGTGTAGAAAAATTTTTTGAGGTATTTAGGCAGTTGAAAGGTTGGTGAAATTTTTATGCTTGATCAAATTATGAACTCAACAAATTTTAATTATCTTCCACGCGCAATGACGGCGGCAAGTATGCGGCAGGAAGTTGTTGCTAACAATATTGCAAACGTGAACACGCCCAATTTCCGCAAAAAAAATGTTGAATTTGAAAATTTATTGGCGCGCGAAATTTACGGCGAAAAATCCCCTGAAGGCAAACTTAAAATGGTACAAACGCACATTAACCACTTACCATACAAGCCGCGCTCCGTTCACGCCGAGCCGACTTTGGTCGAAGATAATTCTACAATAATGCGCGTTGACAATAACAATGTTGACGTTGATATTGAAATGGCGACGCTTGCCAAAAATCAAATTTACTATAACGCGCTGGCAACTCAAATTGGCGGCTACGTTTCAAAAATGCGCAACGCAATTACCAGCGGACAAAGTTAATTAGGGGCTAAGGGCTAAGGATTAGGGACTAGGGAATTTTTTTTAGTCATAAAATCACAGAGGGGAAATTTAAATGAGTATGTTTTTGGGAATTGACACTTCAGCTTCAGGCTTGACTGCCGAGCGGCTAAGAATGGATGTCATTTCAAACAATATCGCAAATGCAAATACCACGCGCACAGAAAACGGCGGCGCGTATCATCGCCGTTACGTGGTTTTCAATCAACGTGAACGCTCTGCTGAAAATTTTGAAACAGTCTTACAACAAACGCTCGGCAAAGGGCAAAAAATCGGCGAAGGCGTCCGCGCAGTTTCAATTTTGGAAGATACAGATCAAGGACCGCTTGTCTACGATCCCGGACACCCCGACGCAAACGCCGACGGCTATGTAGAAAAACCTAACGTCAATATCGTTACTGAAATGGTTGATATGATAACCGCCCACCGCGCCTATGAGGCAAATTCAACTGTCATTAATGCGGCAAAGGCTATGGCTCTCAAAACTTTAGAAATTGGCAAGTAAATTTTATTTTAATGTAGAAATTATTTTTCTAAGTGTTTATAATATCTTACAGTTGACGATTAAAACTTTTTTGAAAGAAGTTGAGGTTGTGTCCGAACCGGCTAAAGGTTACGTCGAAGAAAATACTATCAGCGAAATGTTTTTTAAATCGCACGGCAGACTTAATCGCCTTCGTTTTCTTAAGCGTCGCGCAGTGCTTGCATTTTTGCTGACAATGCTAATTTCTTTGGGCTACAGAGTTATGGGCTATGAATTTGGACAAGTTACAATTTACGCCACTGTTTATAATACAATCGTTTCGCTGATTTTTGTTATTCCGACTTATTTTTTGAACGTGCGGCGACTTCAAGATATGAACAAAGGAAAAACAATCGCCGTTGTTTATGCAATTTTAACTTCGATAATGGCTTTTATGGATTTTACCGGAATGAACTATTTGCTTTATGTGGCATTGGTTTTTGTAACGATTGTATTTATGATTAACGGCTATTTATTGGTTTCGCCCGGCACAAACGGAAAAAACCGCTACGGCGCGAGCCCTATTTAGGGGTTAAGGACTAAAGCCTAAAGTCTAGGGGCTAAGGGGGAGAGGACGCCCGCCGCACTCCGTTTTTGCTTGTGAGTTTGAATTACGAAAACCCGTAGGACGCGGCTGGAACTTTGAATAACTGTAACCTTCGACGCGAAAAACACAGGCGGGCGATAAAAAAAGCACTTTTCTTTGGTACTTTCTTTTTTGCGACTGAAAAAGAAAGTACATTTAAAAATAAAAAATATTAGAATTAAAGATTAAGAAATTTAGGGAAGGTGATGAAATGGTAACAGCTCCACTGGAAATGACGCCCGTAACAATGAGCGCGCAAAGTCATTTGAGTGAAAATCCGGCAACCGAAAAGCCTGTACAAAGTTTCAGTGAAATGCTTACTGATGCCTTGAAAAAAACTAACGAACTTCAGCTTGAATCAGACAAGTTAAATATGGCGTTGGCGGCAGGCAGGATTGAAGATATATCTCAAGTGGTTGTTGCGGCGCAAAAGGCAGAAATAGCAATTCAACTTACACTGCAGTTAAGGAACCGCGCAGTCTCTGCATATCAAGAAATTATGCGTATGCAAGTCTGATTTTTTGGAAATGGAAAAAATTTAACAGGGAAGGCGCGAAGGGAATGATTTTGAATTGGCGGCTTGGAGAGAGCGATTCCAAGAACTGTGGAACAGATATACACAAAGACAACGGTACATTTTTATCGGCGTAATTATAGCTATTCTTATTTCAATTTTTGGGATTAGTTTTTGGTATGGAAGCAAACCGGATTTTGTGCCGTTGTACACAAATTTAGAAACAAAAGATGCCGGCGACGTTGTGAACAGCTTGAGAGAATCCGGCGTTCAATATCAAGTTACAGAAAACAGGCGCGGTACAACAATTTATGTTCCCGCAACTCAAGTTCACGACGTAAGATTGGAATTGGCGACTGCCGGACTGCCGCGAGGGAATAAAGGATTTGAACTTTTTGACGACAGCAAGTTAGGCGTTACCGAATTTCAAAACAAAGTTAATTATCTGCAGGCACTGCAAGGCGAATTGACACGCACCATTGAACAAATTGACATTATCCAAAAAGCCCGTGTGCATATCGTTTTGCCGGAAGACAGCCTGTACAAGAAAAACGAAAAACCTGCCACCGCGTCAATTATGCTGATGATTAAACCGAATGAAAGTCTTACCCCCGCTGAAGTCAAGGGTATTGTCAATTTGGTTAGTCACAGCGTGCAAGGCTTGACGCCGGAAAATGTTACAATCGTTGACGAGGCAGGAAATATCCTCAACGAACAAGACGACGAAGAATTTATGAAAACGCAACGTTTCAATCTGCAAACTTTAACTCAAATTGAAATGACGCGCAAAGTTAGAGATCACATTCAAAATAATATTCAAACTTTGCTTGACAATTCACTTGGTGAAGGAAATGCATTCGTCCGCGTAAGTGTCGAACTCGATTTTGACGCCCGCTCGGTTGACAGACAAACTTTTACCCCCGTTGTTGATGAATCCGGTATTATTCGCAGTCAACAAGATATTAGCGAAAGTTATAACGGACAATCCAATCAACCCGGCGGTCCTGCAGGCGTTCAAGGAAATATTCCCGGCTACGTCGCCGAAGACAGAAACGCCAGCACTGAATACGAACGCAAAGAATCCACCAAAAATTACGAAGTCAACGAAGAAAACCAAAAAGTCGTTTCCTCGCCCGGCTCCATTCGCCGCTTGAATGTTGCAGTTTTAGTCAACGATACTGTTACAGAATTGCAACAGGAAAGTTTGTTAAGAGCCGTAAGTTCAGCCGCCGGTATTAATGAAAGTCGCGGCGATACAATTTCAGTTGAACCTTTGCCTTTCAATATGGAAAAACGTGAAAAAGAAATGGCTGAAGAAGCGGCAGAAAAAGCCCGCGTAGATAGGATCCTTTATATGGAAATTGGAGCATTAATTTTACTGCTTGCGCTGGTTACGGGCGGAGTTTTGATGAATCGCCGTAAAAATCAGCACGAACGCCAAATACGCGAAGAAATACGACGCGCCGAAGAGGAACGCCGCCGTATCGAAGAAGAAGAACGCCGCCGCATCGAAGAAGAACAGCGCGCACGCGAAATTGAAGCGGATAAAATCCCTGAAGACAGTTTAACCGATGAAGAACGGCAACACCGCGAAGAAAAGAAAACCGTCCTCAAACTCATTGAAGAAAAACCGGCTGATATGGCTATGCTTATCAAACAATGGCTTGCAGAGGATGAATAAGGACTAAGGGCTAGGGACTAAGGATTAGGGTTTAGTTGCTAGCCCTTAAAATTTTTAAAAGGAGAGAATTTTTATGCCAAAAGAAGATATGTACGGTGAATCACGAAATATGACGGCGCACGAAAAAGCCGCTATACTCTTTATCGCTATTGGCGGCGAGTACGCGGCTAAACTTTTTGAACACCTTGACGATGACGAAATTGAAAGTATCACGCTGGAAATTGCAAATAATAAACAAGTCAGCGCGGAACAAAAAGCTGAAGTTATCAGCGAATTTTACCAAATGGCAATGGCTAGCGATTATATTTCTACCGGCGGCTTGGAATTTGCGCAGGGCGTTTTGGAAAAAGCATTGGGCTCCGAGCGCGCAATGGGTATTTTGAATCGCTTGACTACAAGCTTGCAAGTTCGCCCGTTCGACTTTTTAAAGAAAATTGATCCGTCACAACTTTTAAACTTTATTCAAAATGAACACCCGCAAACAATCGCCCTTGTTATGGCGTACCTTGAACCTGATCAAGCCGCAATTATTATGACGGGACTTTCAACCGAAATGCAGGCGGACGTTGCAAAACGTATCGCCACAATGGACAGGACTTCGCCTGATGTTATTCGTGAAGTCGAGCGCGTTTTGGAAAAGAAAATTTCTTCAATGCTTACTCAAGACTTTACAACTGCCGGCGGCGTTCCTGCGATTGTCGAAGTTTTGAACCGCGTTGACCGTTCGACTGAAAAAGCTATTGTTGAATCACTTGAAGTTGACGACCCCGAACTTGCTGAAGAAATTAAAAAGCTTATGTTCGTTTTCGAAGATATTGTACTTTTGGACGACCGCTCCATGCAAATTGTACTTCGTCAAGTCGATACAAAGGAACTTGCACTTGCAATGAAGGCAACCACCGAAGACGCCACAAACAAAATTTTCAAAAATATGTCAAAACGCGCCGCCGATATGCTCAAAGAAGAACTTTCCTACATGGGACCGGTTAAAATTCGTGACGTTGAAGAAGCGCAGATGAAAGTTGTTAATGTAATTCGTTCACTTGAAGACAAAGGCGAAATTGTCATTAATCGCGGTCAATCTGACGAAATGATGGTATAGTTTTAGGCAGTAGGCAGTAGTAAAGAGGCAAGCAGTGAATTGTTATCACTTTTGCCTTTTGCCTCTTGCCTAAATACTATTCTTACTTTCCTTGAAGTGATAAACTCCGCTGCCGAATTTGCGCGGAGTTATTTTTTTGAGTTCTTCAAAATCTGCGCTAAAATCTTTGCCGTCAATAGCCGCCCTGTAAATTTTTGTAACCTGCGCGACAATTTCGGGCGAATAATCCTGCGCCTCAATCCTCAACGCCGCCGCGCCAATAAATTTTTCAACGTACGGCAATAAACATAAATCTTTGCCAAAATAAATGTGATTGTAATTGAATTGGTCAACGCGAATTGAATGAACTTCGCCCGCGCTGTCGACAAGCGCAAAATGTTTATTTAAAATTTTCGGCGTTGCAAATTCGTTAAAGTTCGGATAGTAAAATTTTATTAAATTGTGTTCGGTAATCATTGATTCGGTTGAGCCGTGAATAATAATTTCTGTAGGCAACGGCGAATTTTCAACAACGCTTTTAACCTGCGCGAAACTCATTTCAAGGGACGCGGTTGCACGTTTGACGCCCAAACTTTGCAAAAATTCCGTTGCAACGTGATTAAAAATATTAAATGAATGGTCAGCATAAAGCGGCAAGTTTGAATTATTTTTTACCAAGTTTAAACTTCCCAAATTGCTAACCAAAACGCCGTCAAAATTTATTTTTTTGCGCAAAAGTTCTGCAAGCTCATTCAAATAATTATCACGCGTAACGCGCGGCGTATTCAAAATAATTTTAACGTTGGAATTTTTGGCAAGTTCGACGGCAGATTTTAATTCATCAACAGTGAAAGGTTTCAGCGGTTTAAAAACTTCGCCGCCAACATAAATAGTATTTGCGCCGCCGGAAATTGCCGCTTTAGCCGCGTCAAGGCTTGAAACTCTTACAGTTAATTCAGGCTTGACGGCGGATTTTTTTATTGCAGTTTCAGCTTTAAAAATTTCGGCTGTTTTAGTATCGTCAAAGCTCGGCTCCACTACGCCTTCACTGAAAAAGCGCGGCTCCCTTTTGCCGCTTAAGCCAATATCTTTTTTTGTAGGTTTTTGGAAGGAACAAAGCGTGGTTAAATCTCTTACGCGTTTTTCAAAAAAATCTTGCCAAATATTTTCGTCAAGGCTGTAACCTGTAGGATCTACAATGTAAGAATCAATGGCGCGGCGGTACGTTGAAACAATCCTGCTGACAAATTCCGGCGGGCGCATCCTGCCTTCAATCTTGAAAGAATAAATCCCGCTCTGAATCAGCTCCGGAATATTGCGCAAAAGGCACATATCGTTTAACGCCAATTTGTAGCTTGTATCGTCCAAAATTTCGCCGGTAGTTCCGTCAATGAATTTGTACGCCCAGCGGCACGGCTTAAGACAACGCCCGCGATTGCCGCTCTGCCCAAAAGTTACGCCGGAATGTATGCATTGCCCGCTTTCTGCAACGCACATATCGCCGTGAATAAAATATTCTGTCTCAATTCCCGTTTTCTCGCGCAGATATTTAACTTCAGAAAAACTAAGTTCACGCCCGACAACCACGCGCGTTATCCCCAAATTTTTCAAAAACTCGACGGCGGAAATACTGTTAATATTCATCATTACCGAAGCGTGAATTGGAAGTTTCAAGCCCAGTTTTTTTATCAAGTGAACAACCGCCAAATCTTGAACTATAACCGCGTCCGGCTGAATTTCATTCAAAAAGTACAAATATTTTTCAAGCGGCGGAATTTCTTCAACGCTGATTAAATTGTTTAAAGTAATGTCAAGTTTAACGCCGCGTTCGTGCGCGTAAGTTACGGCGGCTTTAAGTTCGTCATCGTCAAGGTTAAAATCATTTTTGTGAACGCGCATATTAAAATGTTTGCCGCCCAAATAAACGGCGTCCGCGCCCGCGTCAATCGCCGCCTTGAAAGTTTCAAAAGTTCCCGCCGGTGCCAAAAGTTCAACTGAATCACGAGTTAAATTCATTAAAAAAATCTCCTTCATAAAATCTTCATAAAAATTATAACATTGAGAGTAAATGCTTGCAATATCGCCCGCCGTGTGGTAAATTTACTTGTTACAAAAGGAGGATTATTAATGGAACATAAGATAGAAGAATTGAAGGCGGCGGCTGGCGACGCAATAAAAAAAGTTGCCAACGATTTAAAAGAGTTGGACAACGTAAGAGTAAGATTTTTGGGCAAGAAAGGCGAAATTACAAATTTACTGCGCGGTATGAGTCAACTTAGCGCGGAAGACCGCCCGCGTATCGGTAAAATCGTAAACGAGGCGCGCGCCCAAATTGAACAACTTATCGCAGAAAAGAATTCCGAACTTAAAGCAAAAACTTTACAAAATAAATTGGCGTCTGAAAAAATCGACGTAACTTTGCCCGGCAGAAAAATTCAGCGCGGACACTTGCACCCGCTTACTTTAACTTTAAACCGCGTCAAAGAAATTTTTATTAATATGGGCTATACAGTTGAAGAAGGTCCTGAAGTCGAACTTGATTTATTTAATTTTGAGGCGTTGAATTTGCCGAAAGATCATCCGTCAAGGGATACTCAAGATTCATTTTATATCACTGAAGAAATTTTGTTGCGTACTCAAACTTCGCCGGTACAGGCGCGCACAATGCAAAAACATAAAGACAACGCGCCAATAAGAATGATCGCGCCGGGCAGAGTTTATCGCCGTGATGATTTTGACGCCGCGCATTCTCCTATGTTCCATCAAGTTGAGGGCTTGGTAATTGACGAAAAAATTACTTTTGGCGATTTAATCGGTACGCTTGATTTTTTCTGTAAGCAAATGTTTGGCGAAAGTACAAAAATTCGCCTCCGTCCAAGCTTCTTTCCATTCACAGAACCAAGTACTGAAGTTGATGTAAGTTGCCCAATCTGTCACGGTAACGGTGGCGGTTGTAAAGTTTGCCACGATTCAGGATGGTTAGAAATTTTGGGAGCAGGTGAAGTTCATCCAAAAGTTTTGGAAATGAGCGGCTATGATTCTTCAAAAGTTAGCGGCTTTGCCTTCGGTATGGGAGTTGAAAGGCTTTGTATGATTAAGTACGCTATTGACGATTTACGATTATTCTTTGAAAACGATGTACGCTTTTTGAATCAGTTTTGAAAAATTTTAATATAAAGGAGTGTTAAAATGCAAGTCTCTTTAAAATGGCTGAAAGATTTTCTTGACATAAATATAACAACTGAAGAATTGGCAGAAAAATTTACAATGAGCGGCAATCCTGTTGAAAATATAATCAAGGCGGGCGTCGGGCTTGAAAAGGTCGTAACCGGCAAAGTTGAAAAAATTGAACGCCACCCTGACAGCGACCACATGTGGATTTGTCAAGTTAATGTTGGCGCGGCTGAACTTTTGCAGATTGTAACGGGGGCGCAAAACGTCAAACAAAATGATATTGTACCCGTTGCGTTAGTTGGGGCTAATTTACCCTGCGGTAAGAAAATTTCAAAAGGCAAATTGCGCGGCGTTGTTTCTGCAGGTATGCTCTGCTCCTGTGACGAATTGAAAATTGAGGGCGATTCAAGCGGGATTATGATTTTGCCGAATGATACGCCTGTTGGTATTCCTGTCGCGCAGGTTTTAGGACTCGATGATGATATTTTGGAATTTGAATTGACAGCCAATCGCGGCGATTGTTTCAGCGTTTTTGGCTTAGTTCGTGAAGCGGGCGTGCTTTTAAATCAGACGCCTAAATTTCCTGAAATTAAAGTTACTGAAGACGCGGGCAAAAATTCAGCTGATTTAATCGAAATAAAAATTGACGCGCCGGATTTGTGCAGCAGATTTTCTGCGCGAGTGCTTACAGATGTTAAACTTGCACCTTCGCCGGAATGGATGCAAAAACGTTTGGAAGGCGCGGGCATTCGTGCGATAAACAATGTTGTTGACGTTACAAATTTTGTAATGGTTGAGTTGGGGCAACCGCTTCACGCCTACGACTACGACGAAATTGCAGGCAAAGTTTTAAATGCTCGTCGCGCAGTTGCAGGTGAACAACTTCATACTCTCGACGATTCAAACAGACTTGCAAAGGGCGGCGAATTGGTTATTGCTGACGCCGAAAAAGCGGCGGGACTTGCCGGCGTTATGGGCGGCTTTGAAACTGAAATTACCGAAAAAACTAAAACCGTTGTACTTGAGGCGGCTAGTTTTAATTCTGCGTCAATTCGCCGCACAAGCCGCGCAGTCGGTTTACATTCGGAGGCAAGCGGCAGATTTGAACGCGGTATTAATGAAAAGGCAACCGTTACCGCGCTTGACAGAGCCGCGCAACTTTTACAGGAAATGGGCGCGTGCAAAGTTTGTACCGGCGTTGTTGACGTTTACCCCGCGCCAAAACCTGAAGTCAAAGTTCAATTCACTTGCCAACAAATTAATGACAGACTCGGCACTTCCTACACTGAAAAAGAAATTCTTGACGTGTTAAAGTCGCTCGGCTTTAAAATTTCTCAAGTAACCGCAGATTTTGATGAAGATGAAGTTTTTGACAAAATTTCTTACGCGGCAAAACATTTGGGCAAGGCGGCGCGCAATATTGCAAGAAATTCTGAAGTCGATGATTTTGTACAAAGTATCGGAAAAACCGTCGGCGAATTAATGAAACACAGCACCCCTGAAATTTCTGCAACTTATGAAGCGATTGTACCGGATTGGCGAAATGACGTTACTTTACCGGAAGATTTATCAGAGGAAGTTGCAAGGATTTACGGCTACGATAAAATCCCCGCAACTTTGCCAAAAGGCAGTCAACAGGGCGGGCAGTCGAAACTTCAAAATTTCATTGACAGCATAAAAAATATTTTGTCGAATCTCGGCATGTACGAGGAAGTTTCATTTTCGTTCACTCATCCTTCAATGTTTGACAAGTTGCAAATTCCCGCTGACAGTGAACTTCGTCGCGCAGTTCCAATTATGAATCCTTTGACTGATGAATATCCGCTTTTAAGGACAACGCTTTTAAGTTCGATACTTGAAAACGCGGCAAGAAATTACAGCCGCAAAAATGAAGACGTAAGACTTTTTGAAGTTGCGCCGGTATTCATCCCCAAAAGTTTACCAATTACCGAACAACCTTTTGAAATTCAAAAGTTAGCCGGCTTAATTATGGGACGCCGCGAGCCGAAAGGCTGGACTCAAAGTAATTCTGAAGTCGATTTTTACGATATTAAAGGAATTGTCGAGGAACTTTTTGACGGCTTGTCGATTTACAATTACACGGTTGAAGCGGGTGAACATTACGCCCTGCATCCCGGCAAAACTGCAATTTTCAAAAAGGGACGTGAAATTTTGGCAACGGTCGGGGAAGTTCATCCCGCAGTTACCGAATCGCTCGGAATTAACAAAAAAGTTTTCGTGTTTGAATGTGACGTTGAAACTTTAATGAAGTGTACCGCCAAAAAATTTACCTTTGAAAATCTGCCGAAATACCCTGCAATCAGCCGTGACTTGGCAATTTTGGTAAATCTTGACGTTGCCGCCGGCGAAGTTGAAAAAGTTATCGTAAAAGCGGCAGGACAATTTTTCAAGGAAGTTACATTGTTTGACGTGTACACCGGCGAAAGAATTTCCGGCGATAAAAAGAGTTTGGCGTTCAATGTAAAATTCCAGTCAAAAGAACGTACACTTACTGACGCAGAGGCTGACGACGCTTTTAAAAATATTTTGGCGGCAGTCGAAAAGAATTTTGCGGCAGAATTGAGAGGGTGATTCAAATTGCCTGAAGAAAAAAAAGCCGGCGAAATGCAGCGCGTATCTGTTGAAATTTTCGGCGACGTTTACCACCTTAGAACCGACGATCCTGAAGGCTTAGAAAAAATTGTACAAATGGTTAATTTTCATATGAAGTCAATTTCTCAAAATATGCGCAGTTTTGCGGGCGGGCGTGTTGCAGTTATGGCGGCGTTGCAAATTGCTCAAGATTATATGCAACTGAAAAAAGATTATGACGAACTTTTAGCTTTACTCAATGAAAATAAATAAGGACTAGGGGTTAAGGGCTAAGGGCTAGGGATTATAAAATTTTTTCCGGCTCTTGTTTTAGAGATTAGAGGCTAAACGTTTTGAAGAGTTACAAAATTGAAGGCGTAATTTTGCGGACGGTAGATTTTGGCGATGCAAACAGAGTTGTTACGATTTACACGCGGGATTTTGGAAAAATCGAAGTCAACGCCTATGGTTGCCGCCGCGCCAAAAATCCGCTTTCCGGCGCGTTGCAAATGTTCAATCACATTTCAGCTGAAATAAATCACGGCGCAAAACTCGACAGCGTCAAGGAAGCTGACGTTATAAAATTTTATCCAAATTTGACGGCGGATATTGAAAGGCTTGCTTATTCGTCATTGTTTTTTGAAATTGTAAATCGAATGACTTTGCCGAAATTTCCTGAAGGCGGCGTGTACGATTTAATTTTAAAGACTTTGCCCGCGCTGGACGAAAAAAACTGCAGAATTGCCGCGCTTATCGGAATTTTTCAATTTATGGAATTTAGCGGCGTGCAACTGAATTATTTTCATTGCGTACATTGCGGCGCAGAAATTGAAACGGACGCGGCACTAAGTTTTATTGACGGCGGCGCAGTTTGTATGAATTGCGTTGACGCGGCGCAGGGCGTTTTGAGTTATCCAAAAAATCTGCGCGAGGCTGTTTTCAAAATTTTAAACTTCGATTGGCACGAGCATTTAAATTTCAATCCGAAAGAAATTAACGCAGCTGAAAAAATTATTTTAAAATACGTGCAGTCAATCATTGGCAAGGAATTAAACGCCGTAAAATTTATTCGGCAAATTGAAACTTTATAAAAAAAATTACCGCTCGTAATGGAGCGGCTTTTTTATTACTCAATTTATATTATTGTCATATGAAAAATTTTGACGGCTTACCCGCTTTACTGTATAATAATCTTGGCTAAAAAAATACAGCTTAAATAAACCGTCGGAAAATAAATCGCAGAAATTATAAGACACTCCGGCGGAATTGTAAAGGAGGTTTTAAAAATGGCAGATTTAGAAACACGGGTTGATAAAATCGAAGGGCGCGTTTCAACTTTAGAAATTACGGTCGAAAAACTTTCACAAAAAATTGATGACTACATTGCAGAGAGCCGCGCCGCGCGCGCTAAAAATGACGAAGAACTTAAAGAAATGCGCGCCGATATTAAGGCTTTAAATCAGCGTATGGACAATAATATGAATCAAATGCGCAATATGACAATCGCTTCAATGGTCGGTATTGGCGCAATGGTTATTAGTTCCGGCGCAATGGCTGTGGCAATTATTATTGCACTTTTCAATTAAAAAAATTATTCGGCAAAAAAAATTAGGGAAGTCCGCAAATTTTGAGACTTCCCTTTTATATTGGAAAAATTTCTAGCTCATCCACGGCGGTAAGCCTATGGAGCCGTCGCTATCCTGCTTAATATTTTTTGGTTCTTGAGGCGTAAGGGTAGGATTCTGATTTTGAATAGGAGTTTGAGGTTTTGGCGGCTGTTGATTAAAATTGCCAAAACTCGTCGGCATAAAAGGTCTGATTGGCGAAATTGGCGGCGGTTGAATCGGCGATTGTTGCTGTTGTTGCTGTTGTTGCATTTGACGCGGAATTTGTTGGTGCGCCATTGAAGAAATAATTGGAGTGTTGAACGCTTCAGCTTCGCCGTCAAAGCGCGTTGCAATAATCGTAACTCTTACAGTATCGCCCAAACTTGGATCAATCGACATTCCCCACATAATTTCGGCTTCAGAATCAGCGGCTTCTTGAATTGTGGTAGACGCCTCATTGACTTCAAACATTGTTAAACTTTCTTCAGATCCCATGATATTGATTAAGACACTGCGCGCGCCCTGAATGCTTGTTTCAAGTAACGGTGAATCAATCGCCGCCCTTGCCGCGTTTACAGGGGCTTTTTCGCCGCTTGCTTCGCCAATTCCGATTAATGCACTGCCGGAATTATTCATAATCGTGCAAACGTCGGCAAAGTCCAAATTGACAATACCGGGCATTGTGATTAAGTACGAAATACCTTGAACACTTTGTCTTAAAACGTCGTCAGCAATTCTGAAGGCTTGAGTTACGGGCATTTTTTTATCGACAACTTGTAAAAGCCTGTCATTGGGAATTGTAATAATTGTATCGACGCAGCGGCGCAAATTGTCAATTCCCATATCAGCATTTCTTTTACGGCGCGGACCTTCAAAAGTGAACGGGCGAGTAACAACGCCTACAGTCAACGCGCCAATTTCACGTGCGCAACTTGCAATTATTGGCGCGGCTCCCGTACCTGTGCCGCCGCCCATTCCCGCAGTAATGAAAATCATATCCGAGCCGTCAAGCGATTTTTTAATTTCTTCAATACTTTCTTGAGCGGCTTTTTCGCCGACTTCCGGGCGTGCGCCTGCGCCGAGTCCGCGTGTTAATTTTTCGCCAATTCTGATTCTGCGTGGAGCTTGTGACGCCAATAAAGCCTGCGCGTCTGTGTTGACTGCGATAAATTCGACGCCTTCAAGTCCAAGTGAAATCATTCGATTAACTGCGTTGCTGCCGCCGCCGCCTACGCCTATTACTTTAATTTTTGCCAGTTGATCTAAACTGGTTTCATCCGGTACAAACACGTTATTTCCTCCATATCTATAAAAATTTATACTCAAAAATTTTCTAATTTCGATAAAAATAATTACGGCTTAAAGTTTTGGCGATTTATTTTACTATAAAAATTTTATTTATGCTATAGCAATTAAAAAAAATATTCAAACGCCGAATTTTTTTATAAGAAGTTCTTTCAACGCCGAAATATTTTTAAAAATCCTCAAGCCGAAAATCAACAGCGCAATATAATATAACTCCAATTTAAAAAAGTTTCCGCACAAAATCAGCATAAGTCCGAAAATTAAATTTGTAAAAAAGCCGCCGATTAATTTTGTATCGCTGAAATTTAAATTCAGTTTTGCTGCAACGCCGCCGCAAATTGAATCTGCCGCCGCCAATAATATTACCGCACAAATTTTTTCGTCCGCCGGAACTTGAATAACGTATCCTAAAAAAATTCCAAAAAGTAAGCCGCCCAAAATTTTTATCATTTGTATTTCTCCTTAGTTGCGCGCAGAATCGATTTTAAGCCACTTTCAAATTTTTTAATACAAAAGTACCAAAACCCGCCGAAAATGCAAGCCGGCCCCATTCAGGCGCACGTACGGGCTTATTTTTCATTGAGTTAAAATTTTTTCCTCAACCACGCGGGCGAAAACGTGGCGAAAGTTGCCGCTGTATGGTGGAATGTAAACATTTTCCAGCGTTTGAACTTCAAGCTGAATCCCCCAAACTTTTAAAGCATCTTCGACACCGCCGCGCATTTTTATGGAATTTTCGAGAGAATTTTTATCGCCGATAGCAATAATTTCAAAGGGCGGCGCGGATCGTACATTATTAACTGAAAGAGTAGGACCGGCGCAACGAATTTCACTGGTTGCAATTAGCCTTTGCCCGTTGATAGAAATTGCCTCCGCGCCCGCCGCGCGCAATTCGTTTACAATTCGCAAAATATCTTCGTCGTGAATCACGTACAAATTAGGATTTTCGCCCGCGCGCAATTCTCGGTTGCTGTCATCCATTCGCACAATTACGCCGCTGCCTTCAAGCGCAGTTAAACCGGCTTTTAAGCGTAAATCTTCCATTGTTAAAAGTTCTTCCGGCGAAATTTCGTACTCTTCCTGCAACATTGAAAGTTTCCTTTGTAAAGCGTTTCGTTCCTTTTCGACTTTAAACAGTTCCAAAGAAAGTTCCTCAATTCGTTCTTCCGGCGATACAGTTTCAGTTTCTTCCTGCCGAAATTCGGTTGAAAGTATAAAACCAACTATCACGAAAACAAATGTCAGCGACCAGCCTTCGCCCAAAATTTGTCGAAGTTTACTCATAAAAAATTCCCTTCAATCATTGAGCAAGTTTTATAAATGGCGCAGTGTAATTAAAATCGACGTATTCTACCTCGTGCGGGTTTGTGTCAAGGTCGCGTAAAAAATCGTCTACAAGGTGCGCCTTTTCGTCCATACGTTCAAGCTTGCCGATACGAATTTGAACGGCTCTTTCAGTGTCAGTGTAAGCAACAATATAATCTGCTGCAACTATCGCCACTTCAGAAAGTTTATTTAATGACGCCGAGTCAAGTTTTTGCAGAAACTCCAAAATTTTTTTTACAAAGTCATCGTCAATATCGTCGCCAATATATTTATCTTTGACTTGCGCGCCGGTTATCATTGGAATTTTCATTTCGCGCAGGTTTTTATAGCTGTCAATAATTTTGCCGTTTTTGTCTAAGTCCAAGTAGCCGTAATCGCAAACAATCGTTGCAAGCGGTTTTCTTTCCTTGATTGTAACTTCAAGCGTATTGGGTACAATCCGGCGCACGGTTACACTTTCAATTCTTAAATCTTTTGAAAGGCGGCTTGTAACGTTATCCGTTGCAAGTTCAAAAATTGGTTCGCCAATGTAAATATCGCCAATTTTTAAAATATCTTCAACGGTAATTTTTTCCGCGCCGATAAGTCGAACTTCTTTTAGCGTAAAAAATGGCACGTACACGAAAAAGCCGAGAATTGCGCCGACAATCAGCAAAAAAACTATTCCCTTAAAAAGCCTCCGCCCACTTCGTCGAACTCTTTTTATTTTTGCCAATTTTTTTAGCTCCTTAGAATTTTTTTATATTAAATGTACTTTCTTTTTATAAAGAAAGTACCAAAGAAAATCTTTCGCCCGCACATGCGCTTTGCGTTTTCATACGCTCAAACTATTCTAAACGTCCGCGTTTTACTTTCCTGTACGCTCCCAAAAGCGGCGCGTCTGCGCGGCACGGGCGGCAGTTTTTATTCTTGGATTTTAAAAATCCGCAAGCATTAAAATTTTTTCGCAGAGTTCAGGAAATTCAATACCGGCGGCGCGCGCGGCATCAGGTACAAGTGAAGTTTCTGTCATACCGGGCACGGAATTTACCTCAATGGCGTAGGGGATATTTTCTTCAGAAAGCATAACATCAACACGTGCAACGCCTTTACACTTGCAAACTTTGAACGCGCTGACAGCCAACGCTTGAACTTTTTCTGTTAATTCGGCTGAAATTTCGGCGGGGCAAATGTGCGTTGACGCGCCTTTTTTATATTTTGTTTCGTAGTCATAGCGACCGGTTGTAGTTGTAATTTCGATAACCGGCAGAGCCTGCGCTTCATCTTCATTGCCGAAAACTGCAACGGTTAATTCACGCCCGCTGATAAATTCCTCAACCAAAATTTCATCGCCGTACTTGAAAGAATTTTCAATGGCAGGTGAAATATCCTCCGCCTTTTCGACAATTTCAACGCCGATACTGGAGCCTTGATTCGCCGCCTTAATGACAACCGGCAAACCGAAAGTTTTTTCAATTTTTGCGGCTAAAGTTTCGTCCTTATCGCCAATTCTGTAAACTTCAAAATTCGGCGTGGTAATATTTGCGAAGGCGAACATTCTTTTTGTAGCAACTTTATCCATCGTCATTGACGCCGCCAAAACGCCGGAGCCGGTGTATTTAATTCCGAGCATATCCAAAGTACCTTGAAGTTGCCCGTCTTCGCCGTAAAGCCCATGTACAGCGTTAAAAACAATTCCGCAATTTGAGTTTAAAATTTCGGCGGCAAAAGTTTTTGGGTTGAGTTCCATTGTTTCAACGTTGTAATTTTTAGACTTCAGAGCGTCAGCAATAGCTTTACCTGTCCTGCGCGAAACTTCGGCTTCAGTGGAAGTGCCGCCCATAACCACGACGATTTTACTTTGTTTGCGCTGTGCGTTTAATTTTTCAATGAGTTCATCGCCGGTTTTATAAATATCGCCCGCGCCCATTGTTATAACCAAATCGCCGCTTGTCACGTTGTCCAAAAGATAATCGACAATTTTTTCACGCTCGGGAATGTAAGAAATTTCTTTGTTGGTTGCCAAAACTTCCTTCAAAATTGATTCGCCGTCAATACCGGGAATTTTTTCTTCACCGGCAGAATAAATATCAGTCAAAACAAGTAAATCTGCGCCGGTAAAAGCCGTGCCAAATTCTTTAAGCAAAAGTTTTGTGCGGGTGTACCTGTGCGGCTGAAATACACAAATGATTCTGCGCGGATTAGTTTCACGCGCCGCCTTCAAAGTTGCCGCAATTTCTGTCGGGTGGTGCGCGTAATCGTCCACAATCCAAACGCCGCTGACGTTGCCCTTTGTTTGAAAACGGCGTTTAGCCCCGTGAAAACTGCTAAGCGCGTTTGAAATTTTGTTAAAGTCAATTCCTACTTCAAGCGCGGTTGCAACGGTTGCAAGGGCGTTTAAAACGTTGTGCCGCCCGTGAATTGAAAGTTTGACTCTGCCCAAAAGTTTTTCGCCGTTAAAAACGTCAAAAGATACGCCGTCAACGCCGGTATAAATATTTTTGGCGGTAAAATCTGCGTCGTTATCGATAGCGTAAGAAATAACTTTGTGCTGAATTTCGGCGGCAATTTCGCGCAGTGGTTCATTGTCGAAACATACAACAGCAACGCCGTCTTCAGGAATTAAATTCTCAAGGAAAATTTTGAATGCCGCACGAATTTTTTCAACCGTGCCGTAATGGTCAAGGTGGTCGTCTTCAATATTTGTAACAACTGCGATTGCCGGTTTTAATTTTATAAAAGAGCCGTCGCTTTCATCAGCTTCAGAAACAAGATAATCGCCCGCGCCCAAAATTGCGCCCGTTCCCAAGTCTAAACTTTCGCCGCCAATAATAATCGTCGGGTCTGCGCCGGAATTTTTCAGCACGTAGCCTATCATTGAAGTTGTAGTAGTTTTGCCGTGAGAGCCTGCAACGGCGATACCTTTTTTGGAATTTACGAGCATTGCGTTAATATCTGAACGATGAAGTTTTGGAATTTTGAGTTCAGCGGCTTTTACAAGTTCAGGGTTATCATTTGGAATTGCCGAAGAAAAAACTATTGCATCAATGTCATTTGAAATATTTTTTGCATCGTGTCCAACAAAAATTTTTGCGCCAATATTTTTTAACATTTCGACTGTTGCAGAATCCGCGCAGTCCGAGCCGCTGACTTCGTAACCTGACTCAATTAAAATTTTGGCAAGCGCACTCATCCCCGCGCCGCCTATTCCTACAAAGTGAAATTTCTTTAAGTTAAGCATATCGCTGAATCTCAAAATTTTTTCCTCCATTTTTATAATTTTTTTATATTTAAATGTACTTTCTTTCTTTAAAAGAAATAAAGTACCAAAGAAAGAATCGTCG
>CALDHY010000091.1 GCA_937901445.1 uncultured Selenomonadales bacterium | reverse complement strand
CCGCAAAGATAAAGTCGTTTGAAACCTCCGGGATATATCCCGGTGCTCCTTTAAAGAGTCCGAGTCCCAGCCAGCCTCCTGTTCCTATGGCAAACAGGGACTGTGTTATCTGGTAGCCCTGCCCTGCTATTTCACTGAAAGGGTTTTTCCATGCTCTAAAGCGGACTCTTACATGCGAAAAAAGTCTGTAACCGATAAATGTTCCCAACAGTCCGGCGACGACACATCCGATAAGTACAAGCGGTGCCTTCTGTGAAACATACAGCATAAAAATATAGGTCACAAAAAATATCAAGGCTCCTCCCAAGTCCCTGGAAAGCACGAGTATCACACAATATAAGAACGCAGCTACCGCTGAGATCATTACTCTTTTCATTGGCGGACACATAGTCGCCCTTTCGGTATATTCTTTTTTTTCCGTAAGCATTCCTGCCTCAAAAAGCACAAAAAGAATTTTTACAAATTCCGACGGTTGAAACAATATCCCAAAAATCTTCACCGATACCCTTGAGCCATTCGTTATCGAGCCAAATACAAATACCGATATAAGTGCGACAAATCCAATAATTCCAAATATCAGCGAATAATCCCGGATTCTATCAAGTTTTTCCAAAAGCATGGGTATCGCAAAGGTCAGAAGAAGCGCAACAACTGCTATGAAGAACTGTTTTAATGCCTTTTCCGGCGATAGTCTGCTCAGCATGATAAATCCGACTGCCAGAAAAAAACACATATTATTTACCAGGAGCCATGAACTTTCAGGATATATAATCCTGTAAATCACAATCGTCACTATAAATATAAGTTCCTGCAACACACATATAAGCGAAAGATAATTTTCTCCTGTCTGTATAGCAATATCCGCGATTCCCGTAATATGTATCAATGACAAAAATACAACCTGACTTAAATAAAACCAGTTCCGTCCGTCCGTTTTTTTCAGAGCAAACGACGCAAAACAGTGCAGTGTATAAAATGCCGCAAAAATAATCAACAGATAGCGGGAAAGTCCGATAATTACAGTATTCATTATCAGTCGACTCCCTTCCTGAAGTGTCCCCTCGTATAGGCTCCGTTATATTCAGCCCTTATATTCTTATTAACGAGATTTATAAAAAATTCAGCCTTTTCCTTCGTCTCCTCCGGACTCTCCGTTGTAAATTCAAGTCTGAGTGATGCCGGTTTAAGTGAAATTATCTTATCGATATCTTTATGAAGTGATAAAGGAACTGAATTATAAATGATATTATAACAGTAACGACAATCCGCAAAAACAGGAAAATCCGTCTTTTTCCTGTCTGTAAGTTCCATCAGATGACCCCTTTTTATATTCTTGCCGCATTTTCTGTTTTGTGTGAGATAAAGACAATTTGCGGAAATCATCATCGGTACACGTCCATAAATTATAATCTCCGAACCCTCTGCCCCTCTATCTCGTAATTCATTATATTGCAGTTCCAACGGAACAGTGTCTTTTTTTATCCCGTCTTTTCTTAATCTTTCTCTTGAATAGGAATTAAAGCTGTACAATCCGGCATCTGCTATCAGATTTCCTCCGAAACCCTTTTCCCTTACAAATTCAAGTTCTTCATAATTCCTTATGAGAACACCGGACGCTTCCATATCCAGCATTACTTTCTCTTCATCACGAAAAATATACGGTAGAAGCTGAACCCAACGGTTTTTAATCGTTGAAGGGCATTTATAGCTGTAAATCTGAGCTATTCCCTCAATTTCCGACAAGACCTCAGCCTGAGAGGAGTTTTCACATACTGCGTTTATATCCACTTAAAATTTCCTCCTAAAATAAATTTACCGCTAAATTAGAAACGACCCGGCTCAACATTTGACGAAGAGCCGAGCCGTCACAGTTTTAATCTTGTTCAGTTTTTATCGACGGGTAAAACCTGCGCCGAATTTAATTTGAAATTACTTTAATTCTGCAAAGTATTTAATTGTGCGTACCATTTGGCTGGTATAGCTGTTTTCGTTGTCATACCAAGAAACAACTTGTACAAGGGTGTTGCCATCGCCGATTGGGCTGACCATTGTTTGAGTTGCATCGAAGAGTGAACCGTATCTCATACCGATAATATCACTGGAAACGATTTCTTCATCATTGTAGCCGAAGGATTCATTTGAAGCCGCTTTCATAGCGTCATTAATTTGTTCTTTTGTAACTTCGCCTTTAACAACTGCAAAGAGAAGGGTTGTTGAACCGGTAGGAGTAGGAACGCGTTGTGCCGCGCCAATGAGTTTGCCTTTGAGTTCCGGAATAACAAGACCAATAGCTTTTGCTGCGCCTGTGCTGTTAGGAACAATGTTGCATGCGCCTGCACGGCTGCGACGAAGGTCGCCTTTACGCTGTGGACCGTCGAGAATCATTTGATCGCCGGTGTAAGCGTGGATTGTTGCCATAATGCCGCTCTGAATAGGAGCAAGTTTATGAAGAGCTTGCGTCATCGGAGCCAAGCAGTTGGTCGTACAAGAAGCAGCTGAAAGAACTTTTACGTCCGGAGTAAGGGTTGTATGGTTGACGTTGTAAACGATTGTAGGAAGGTCATTGCCAGCCGGTGCCGAAATAACGACTTTCTTCGCGCCTGCTTCGAGGTGTGCGGAAGCTTTTTCTTTACTGGTATAGAAACCTGTGCATTCGAGGACTACGTCTACATCGTGTTTGCCCCACGGAATTTCTTTTGCGTCTTTTACAGCGTAGATAATAATTTCTTTGCCGTCAACGACGATTGAATTTTCTTTCGCTTCAACAGTGTGTTTGCCTTCGCCAATTTTGCCGCAGTAGCCGCCCTGTGCGGTGTCATATTTGAGAAGGTGAGCCAACATTTTCGGGCTTGTCAAATCGTTGATAGCTACAACTTCATAACCTTCTGCTGCGAACATTTGACGGAATGCGAGACGACCGATACGACCAAAACCATTAATAGCAACTTTTACTGCCATTTAGAAATACCTCCTTATATTTAAAAAACCTATAATTAATTAACCTTAAAACTGAAGTAATAATACACCGTTTTTTTTTAACTGTCAACTAAATTTTCAGAACATTTATAATTTCATTAGATTTTCATTTTCAGTGAAACTATAGCTTTTAAATTCTTTAAATGATATAATGCAGGAAATTTTTTTGCCCGGAGGTGAAAATTTTGGCAAGACAAAATATTTTCGGTACGGTTTTTGGCGTTGATGCCGGAATGTTACAACTTGCGGTTTTTCCGAATATGAGCAAGCGTCGCGCAGGGGAAATTGTCGAAAGGATTTTCAGCTTTTACAGAAATAAAAATGTTAGACTTGTAATGCCCGCAACAGAGGCGCGGCAATTTCGCAAGGAAGAATACGGCTTGCCCTGCGTTGAAAGAGTTCATATCGATATGGCGTTATCTATTGGCGGCGATGGTACTTTACTTGGTGTTTGCCGCAGATTTCGTGAACAAGGTATTCCTGTTTGCGGGATAAATTTAGGGACGTTGGGATTTTTGGCAGATATTGAGCCGCCGGAATTGGAAAGCAGACTTGGTAAAATTTTGGTAGGCGAATACATTGTTGAACACAGATTACTTTTGAGCGGCTACATTCGCAACGAATTGGGCGAAAGATTTGTCGGCAACGCAATTAATGACGTTGTAATTTCAAAGGGCGGCGGCGCGCGTATGCTTAAAATGAGTACGTACGTAAACAATACGCACTTGATGAACTACAAGGCGGACGGCGTTATAATTTCAAGTCCTACCGGTTCAACGGCGTATTCTTTGAGCGCGGGCGGTCCAATTTTAAATCCTACGATACGCGCCCTGCTTTTAACGCCAATTTGTCCACATACTTTTCAAATGCGCCCGTTGGTTGTCAGTGAAGATGACGAAATTAGAATAAAAATTGAGGCTAACCGTGATTTAATGGTTACGCTGGACGGGCAGGAAATTATTCAAATTCAACCGAATGATGAAGTTGTTGTAAGAAAATCTAAATCTGTTGCCAAAATTGTAAAGTTTGCCGATAAAAATTATTATGACGTACTCAAGGCTAAACTTTGGAATACTTAAAATTAAGGGCTAGGGGCTAGGGATTAAGGGCTAAGGAATTTTCCCTAGTCTTTAATCTTTAGTCTTTAAAATGAAAGGAGTTTTTCAAATGTCAGAAATGCTTGCAAATAACATTGTTGAGGAAGTTTCAAAATATCGCAAGCCGCCAAATAAATTGCGTTCGCCGCAAGAAATTACCGCGAAATATAATCAGGCGTTGGAATATTACAAAGAACTTTGTTTCAAGCCGCAAGAAACAAATCAGTTGAAACTTACAACTTACACCGAAATTAAAACTTTAGGCTGGGTACTCGGCAAGCCGGAAAAAGATATTATCAAAGATATTAGTCAACATTCGGCGAGTATGCCTTTTGGAACTTTTTAAAATGCGCAGTAAAATAATTCCGTCGTACCTTGCGGCGGCGGCGTTTTTTTTTGCGCTGTCATTTTTGGTCGTAATTTTTGAAGATAAAAATTCTGATCCGAGTTTTCACAAAGAAATTATCCCGTCAAATGCAATAGGCTATTTTGATTCAAACGAAAATTTTATACCGTTGCCCGACGGAAATTATTTATTGGCGATGCCTAAAGGCGGAATGTTTGTTAAAGGCGTTCCGCCAATGCTTTTAGTTCAAATTGGACGTGATTATTATCCGCTGAATATTGCAGACGATTCAATTTTGCCGCGTCAAGGAAAAATGTTGCCGCTGAAAATTTTATTTGGCTTCACTTCGCCGCACGCCTCCAACACTTTAAAATATGCAGAAAAAATTAATGATAATCCTGTTGAAGATTATCACAAAAAATCACGATATTATTTGCACGTTGAGAAAGGTTACGGAACAGTTCAACGTTCATTTTTTTATCAGTGAAAATTACCATCCCTCGCGGGCACTTTTCCAAAACGTCGGCGTAAAAAGTACAAGCACGGTAAAAACTTCAAGCCGACTCAAAAACATAAAAACGCATGCACATAATTTACTGAAATCCGGCAAAAGTGCATAGGTACTCGTTGCGCCTTCAATACCGAATCCGGGACCAACGCTTGCCATTGTTGAAACGCTTACTGAAACACTGTTTACAAATCCTATACCGTCAAACATCATTACAAAGGCAAATAAAATATCCATCACAATTATTGCAAAGAAAAATTTTGCCGCGCCGTAAACCACGCCGTTATCAATTATCATCCCGTTCAAACGTACGGGACTTAAAATTTGCGGGTGGATTTTTTGTTTTACAATCGAACTTACAAATTTAAAAAGAAGAATAATCCTTGCAACTTTCAAGCCGCCCGCCGTTGAACCTGCGCAACCGCCCAAAAACATTGTCATCATTAAACAAGCTTTACTTATTGGCGGGTACGTGTCAAAGTCATATGCAACAAAACCGGTAGTTGAACTCAAGCTTGCAACGTGGAAAATTGCGCCGCGCACCGCCGCCTCAACACTCATATTCATTTGTAAAACTAAATCAACCGCAATTATCGCTGAAGTTATAAAAACTATCCACAAATAAATTTTAAATTCGCCGTTACGCAGAATAACTTTGCCGCCTTGTCGAAGAGCCGTTGCGTACATTGCAAAACTTCCTGAAGAAATTATCATAAAAAAAGCCATACAATATTCAAGGGAGGCGTTGCCGTATTCGCTAACCATACTGTTATAAATTCCGTAGCCGCCGGTTGCAATGGTTGTCATAGCGTGATTAATCGCCGCAAAAATATTCAGCCCGCACAAATAATAACTTGCCGCGCAAATAACGGTTAAGCCGACGTAAATTTTGAAAATCGCCTTAGCATTGTCACGAATACGCGGCATTTGTCTGTCTTTAGTGGGACCGGTAGTCTCTGCGCGAAGAATGAACATTGCGCCGCGTCCGAGCTGTGAAAGTATCGCCATAAAAATTACAACAATTCCCAAGCCGCCAACCCAATTTGAAAGACTGCGCCAAAGTAAAATACTGCGCGGCAAAATTTCAACGTCTTCAAAAACAGTTGCGCCGGTGCCGGAAAATCCTGCAAAAGATTCTGTCAAACTGTCAATTAAATTTAAATAGCCGCCCGCCAAATACGGTACAGTTCCCAAAATTGAAACTATCAGCCAGCCTAAGCCGGTAATTGCAATTCCATCACGTACGCCAATGTTATCTTTGCCCTGCAAGCCGCCGAATCTTTCAAGTTCAAAGGTTACTGCGATACATAAAAAAATTGACAACAAAAAAGCCGCCGCGCCTCCAATTTCTTCAAAGGCGGCTGCAAGTATGAAAGGCGGTATCATTGCCGCCCCTGTAAAAAGCGTTAAATATCCGAGTAGCCCCGCTACAATTCGTTCGTTCATTTTAGCCTCCGTTCTTTTTCTGCAGAGGAGTTTTTTTATGAATTTAAAACAAAAATATCAAAACGCCGAAATTTCAACGAAAATCACAATGACTTATACAGCGTGCTTTATTTTGTTGCTGATGATTATCAACGCGGTTATGTATTTTGGCGTTTACTACGCACTTTACAGACCTGCAAGTCGTTCAATTCAATACAGTATGAAAAGCGTCAAAGATTTAATGGATACGCTCGCGCAGAATCCGCACGACTTTAACCCAAATTCAATTCGTGAACCGTTGGTTGCCGGTGTTGTACTTCGTGCCATTGACGATAACGGAAATATTTTGGCGGATACAGATTCTCATTACCTTACAAACGACGATTTTAATAAAACTATTATTGAAAATCCTTCGATTTTGTCAAATGAAGATATGGAAGTTGCCGCGTACAGAGACGCGTTGGTTTATCGTTCAAAAATGGATTATACATTTGAAGGTGAACACGTTACACTTTATTTTTTCCGCACGATAACTTCAGAAAAAACTTTACTGGATAATTTAGAAAATATGTTACTGGTACTTAATATTTTGGGAATTATATTTGCGGTTGCATTCGGCAATATTACAAGCAAAAAAATTCTCAAGCCGATTAAGACAATGACTGAACACGCCGAAAAAATTGCATTCGGCAAAATGGACGGGCGAATTGAAATTCCGCCGGCAAATGACGAATTAACCGAACTTGCAAAAACTTTTAATGAAATGTTGGACAGGGTACAAGGCGGCATTAATTCTCAACAAGAATTTGTGATAAAAGCTTCGCACGCGCTGTTAAATCCTGCCACTGCCGTTTTAGGTTCAACAGAAACTTTGAAAAAGTACGGACTTGAAGAGCCCAAAATTTTTTACGAAATGACAGACGCCATTTCTGATTCTATAATAAGTATGGACCGTATCCTTAGAAATTTGTTGTTTATTTCAAGAGTTGATCAAAACCGCCAAAAAGTCAACAAGGCAAAATTAAACCTTGCATATCTGATTCAACAAGCCGTTGAATTAAAACAAATTACCGCGCCAAGTTATAACTTTCAAATTCTTCAAAATGACGACGCGGCAATTTGCGGCGATGAAGATTTAATTTTACAAATGCTTGAAGTATTTCTTGACAATGCCGTAAAGTACAATCCTGATAATAAAAAAATTATCGTCGTTTCAAAAGTTATCGGCGATAAAATTAATTTAAGCATTTCTGACAGCGGCGCAGGAATTGAGCCGGAACATTTTGATAAAATCTTTGAACGATTTTTTAGAATCTGCGCGGTTGAAGATGTCGAAGGCGGCGGACTCGGTTTAACCATTGCGCGCTGGATTGCAGACAGCCACAATATAAAAATCGAAATTGCAAGTGAACTCGGCAAAGGTACAACTTTTACTTTGATTATTCCTGCGCTTTAAAAATTTCCTTTACAAATATAATTTCTGTGATAAAATTTTAATCGGTACTGAAAAACGATAGGCGGTTGCATCACTTCCGAAAGGAGGTGACGCTATATGACTATTAAGAAGTTCATCATCGTGGTTATTGTCGTAACCATCGTGGTGCTCGTGATAGGCACAAAAACAGCCGCCTAAGCTCCACCAAGCTCGGCGACTTAACAAATAAATCTATGTATTAGCTCCAGTTGAGCGACCGTTTATCGAGTACTGAAAGGCACTCCGTCGAAAGGCGGGGTGTTTTTCTTTTGTAATTATATCTTTTTAAATTTAAGCTGTCAATTTACTTTAAAAATTCTTCAAAGTTTGTAAATTCGAGATTGAGGGCGTCAGCAACCGCCTTGTTTGTCAATTTGCCGTCAATCGTATTTAATCCTTTGGCAAGTCCTGAATCAGCCGCACAAGCATTTTTCCAGCCGTTGTTTGCAATTTTCAGCGCGTAGGGTAAAGTTGCATTTGTAAGGGCAAGCGTCGAAGTACGGGCAACCGCGCCGGGTATATTTGCAACTGAATAATGAATGACGCCGAACTTTTCAAAAGTAGGGTTATCGTGCGTTGTAACTTTATCGCAAGTTTCAACCGAGCCGCCCTGATCTATTGCAACGTCAACAATTACCGAGCCGCGTTTCATTTCGCTAACCATTTTTTCAGTAACAAGTTTTGGAGTTTTTGCGCCCGGAATTAAAACCGCGCCAATAAGTAAATCTGCCTGTTTCGTCCATTCAGCGATATTGTAACTGTTTGAAATGACAGTGCAAACGCGCCCGCCAAAAATATCATCCAAATATCTTAACCTGTCAATCGATAAATCAATAATCGTAACGCGCGCGCCGAGTCCCACCGCCATTTTCGCCGCGTTCGTTCCAACAATCCCGCCGCCTACAATTACAACTTGCCCTGCCGCAACGCCGCTAACGCCGCCTAACAAAACGCCGCGCCCGCCGTAACGACTTTCAAGGAAATGTGCGCCAATTTGAATTGACATTCGCCCCGCAATTTCACTCATTGGAGCTAACAGCGGTAAACTTTTGCCGTCGCGCCCTACAACCGTTTCATATGCAATACCCGTAACTTTTTTATCAAGCAACGCCTTTGTAAGCGCAGGTTCCGGCGCAAGGTGCAGGTACGTAAACAAAATTTGCCCCGCGTGAAAAAGTTCGTATTCGGATTCAAGCGGCTCTTTAACTTTGACAATCATTTCTGCGCGATTGAAAATTTCTTTTTTGTCAGAAATAATTTCAGCACCGACCGCTTTATAATCGTCGTCAGAAAATCCGCTGCCAACGCCGCCGTTTTGCTCAATTAAAACTTTGTGCCCTGCTTTAATCAGTGCTTCAGCTCCGGCAGGCGTCAAGCCTACGCGGTTTTCGTTGTTTTTAATTTCCTTTGATACGCCAATAATCATTTTAAAAACCTCTCTTTAAAATTTAACAATTAGATTAAATTTCCCTAGTCCTTAACCCTTGACCCTTAGTCCTTAAAAAAATTTCCAGTTTTTTTTCAAAAATAGTTTCAAGTTTTTTGACAGTTATGCTATAATGACGCCGAGAAATTTTTGGGGAGGTGTAGCAATGAAAATAACAACCGTGATAAGCAGTCAAATAGCTAATCTCTTCCAAAAACGCGGCGAAGTCGAACCGCCCGCGCTAATAAAAGCACTTGAACGCGAAATTGTCAAGCAAAAAAAATCTGTGGACGGTTGCAACATTGTACCGAATGAATATATAATTTTTCTTTCTGAAGACGACTGCCACAGATTAAGCGCGGCGCGTATTTTAAAATCTTTGTATGAAGCCGCCGCCCGCAAAGTCATTCGTGAAAATTGTTTTATGGACGGGGTTTTAAAAATAAAAATTGAAAAAAATTCTACTACCGATGACGCAATTTTAATTTCGTCGCAATACGTCGAAGATTCAAAAATTGATGAAGATACCATCAACCTTGAAAATGACGTACTTTCACAAACGCTGCTTGAAAACGGCGATACAACTTACAAAGAAACTATCGTTGCAAACAAAACGAAAATTACCGCGTCAATGAAAACTGTTTCAAAAATTGTTGAACACGATTTGGCAGTTATCAGCGATTTAAAAAGTACTGAAGTTATTTTGGGAGAGCGTCAAGTTTATTTTGGCAGGAAAGAAACAAATGATTTTATTTTGAAAGATGAGGGCGCAAGTAGGATTCACGCTTATATTTCGTACGAAAGACACCGGCACGTCCTGCGCGACGCGGGCAGTTTGAACGGTACGTTTGTAAATAAGAAACCGATAACCCGTTGCGAATTGAAACACGGCGATAAAATTTTAATCGGCAGTACAATTTTAGTTTATAAAGTTTTGTGATTTAAGGCAAAAGGCAAGAAGGGGGAGAAGCCGCGCACCGCACTTCGTTTTTGCTTGTGAGTACGAATTACAATAACCCGTAGGACGCGGCTGGAACTTTGAATTATTTTTTGTTCGACGTGAAAAACACAGGTGCGCGGCGATTCTTTCTTTTAGGCGGCTTTTCTTTCTTCTAAAGAAAGAAAAACCGTGTTAAAAAAATTAAAAATTAATAAACAAACTTTATTTACAAAACGAAAGGAGTAAATTCAATGTTCAAAGTTTATCAGGCAACGCACGTCGGCAAAGTCAGAAAAAACAATGAAGACGCGTTGATTTACATTGAGCCTGAAACTTTTATAGTTGCGGACGGAATGGGCGGGCAGGCGGCGGGCGAAATTGCAAGCCAAATGTTAATCGATACAGCAAAAAATTTTCTTCCGGCAATTCCCGAGCCGTACAATGAAGATATTTTAAAAAAGGTAATTCTAAAATCTAACGCGGCAATTCTGCGCGAGGCGGCGAAAAATCCCGGTTATCGAGGAATGGGAACAACGGCAACGATTCTGCACATTTACAATCGCCGCGCTTACTATGCACACGTCGGAGACAGCAGGCTTTACCGCTTGAGAAATAAAATCTTTGAACAAATAACGCAAGATCATTCGTACGTTGAAAATTTAGTTCGTCAAGGCGAAATTACGGCGGCTGAAGCGCGCGTTCATCCAATGAAAAATATTTTAACGCAAGCAGTCGGCGCGGTTGAAGATATTACTGTTGACACGGCGAGCTTTTCAGTCAATGATAAAGATATTTTTTTACTTTGCACGGACGGCTTAACAAATATGGTTGAGGATAAAGATATTGCCAAAATTTTATTGACAAGTGAAAATCCCGCCGAAAGTTTGATAGAAGCCGCGCTGCAAAACGGCGGGCTTGATAATATTTCAGTAATTGTAGTTGGAGTTGATAAATTATGAAAGTGGCTTATAAATATCAGAAAGGAGGAAATTTTATGTTAGGGCGAGTCTTGGGCGAGCGATATGAACTTGCAGAAAAAATAGGCAACGGCGGAATGGCTGAAGTTTACAGCGCGCACGATAACTTACTTGATAGGGCTGTTGCCGTGAAAATCCTGCACGAAGCGTACCGTTCAGACTTGGAATTTATAGAAAAATTTCACAGCGAGGCAAAGGCGGCGGCGCGTCTTTCACACCCAAATATTGTCAACATTTACGACGTTGGAATTGACGGCATAGATCATTATATAATTATGGAATATGTACAGGGAAATTCTCTCAAGGATAAAATCCGAGAAAAAGGCGAACTTGATATTTTAACCGCCACGAAAATTGCCAAAGATATTGCAAACGGCTTGGCGCACGCGCACGCACATAATTTAGTACACTGCGATATTAAACCGCACAATATTTTAATGACGCCGGACGGTGTTGCAAAAATTGCGGACTTTGGAATTGCGCGCGCAATTACCGAATCAACTATGACCTACAACGGAAATGTTATTGGCTCGGTACATTATTTTTCACCGGAACAAGCGCAGGGCGGAGCCGTTACGCCAAAATCTGACGTGTATTCGCTCGGAATTGTAATGTACGAAATGTTGACTAATCGCTTGCCTTTCACCGGCGAAAATCCCGTTACAATCGCAATGAAACACATTGAAGAGGAACCCATGCCGCCCAGTCAATTCCGCCAACAAATTCCGCCAATGCTTGAAGCTGTTGTACTGCGCGCAATGAATAAAAATCCCGATTTGCGCCCGTCCAGTTTTGATATGATTCAAGCACTTTCAAACGTCGAGGCAAATTTAAGCGTCGCGCAGATGAACGACCCCGACGCCACAAAAATTTTACCGCGTGTCAAAACTGATACTTTACCGCCGCGCAGAAATATTCGTCAAAATTTTAACAATAAAAAACCTGCGCGAAAATTTTTTATACAATCGAAATTATTTTTTATCGGACTTATAACATTTTTAGTTTTTGGAATTGGCGCGGGAGTAATTATGGCGTTCGGCGAAATTGGAGAAGCTGAAGAAATTCAAGTTCCAACGGTTACCGGCAAGCAAATGAATTTGGCGCGGCAAATTTTGGAAGATAAAAAATTGCGCGTCAACGTGGCTGAAGTTTATGATTCAAAAGTACCTGCAGGCGAAGTTGTAAGGCAAGAACCCGAAGCCGGGCGAAATGTAAAACTTGAACGTTTCATTACAATCTACGTAAGCAAGGGCGGCGAAACTGTCGATATGCCCGACCTTGTAACTTTAACAAAATCTGCCGCCATTGAACGTATTCAAAAAATGGGCTTGCAACTCGGCACAATCTACGAAAAAGATTCTGAAGAAGAACCCGGTACAATTCTTTCGCACGACCCCGCCGCCGGTACAAAAATTAATCGCGGGCAAACTGTAGATTTTATTGTTTCACGCGGCTTAACCTTTGTCCGAGCTACAAAATTTCAAACAATACAAGACGTTATTGCGCCGCCTGTAGAAAAAATTTATGTACCAAATGTTAAAAGTGCAAGCCTTGAAGTTGCAAAGTCTAACATTGAAAGTAACGGCTTGCTTGTCGGCGCAATTATCGAAGAAGAAAGTTTTCAAGCTGAAGGTACGATTATTCGCCAAAATCCCGCGCCTAATTCCTACGTTGAAAAAGGCTCCACCATTGATTTAATTGTTGCAATTCCCGAAAAAGTTGAGTATGAACATCCCGGCGAATACGGCGCAGATATTCCCGCCCGTGAATCTGATGGAGAAAAAGAAAAATGACAGGGCGCGTAATAAAATTTTATAACAGCTTTTTTTTCGTCAAGGTTGAAAAAGATTTAATCCCCTGCAAGTTGCGCGGGCTTTTACAGCGTGATAAAAAAATTGGCAGTGCAGTTTGTGTAGGCGACTTTGTAGAAATTTCAAAACTGAAAGACGGCTCCGGCGTCATTGAAAAAATTCTGCCGCGTAAAAGTTTATTGAGCCGCCCGCTTGTTGCAAACGTTGACAGAGTTATTTTGACTTTCGCCGCCGCGCAACCGAATTTAAATTTATTACTTTTGGACAGATTTATTTCACTTGCCGAAAATTCTAAGCTTGCCGAAATTGTTATTTGCGTCAACAAAATTGATTTAATCGAGGACAAAAATTTTTTGGCAGAATACGAAAATTTGTACAAAGTTATTCGTACTTCAACTGTTACGGGCGCGGGTGTTGACGAACTCAAAGAAATTATTTCAAGCGGCGTTACAGTTTTTGCGGGCGCAAGCGGCGTTGGTAAATCTTCACTGCTGAATAAAATTGACGCCAATTTAAAATTGAAAGTTGGAACTGTCAGCGAAAAAATTTTGCGCGGCAAACATACCACGCGCATTTCTGAATTGATAGAATTTGGCAACGGCTTTTTGGTCGATACGCCCGGCTTCAGCGCGGTTGATTTAGTTGACGCGGGAATTACCGCCGAAAATCTGAAGTACTGCTTTAAAGAGTTTGAAAAATTTTCCGGCGAATGTAAATTTTTAAATGGTTGCAGTCACAGCCACGAGCCGAATTGCGGCGTTAAATCTGCCGTTGAAAATAAAAAAATCCTGCGCGAGCGTTACGAAAATTATTTGACGCTGTTGCAGGAATTGAAAAGCGGTTAAGCCGCTATTTTTTTTCGTCTAAAATATCTTGCAAAGTTATCCCGTTAAAAAAATCATAAGTCAATTTGTTAAAGCGTTGCCACATCGGCAAAGTTAAACATTGCGATTTTCTTTCACATTTGTTTTCGCCTTGCAAACAAGCCACGATTGATAAAGTTCCTTCAGTTAATTCTAAAATTTCGCCAACTGTATATTCTGAAGGTTTTCGAGTCAATTTGTAGCCGCCGTTTTTTCCGCTTGCACAATTCAAAATTTCATTCTGTACTAAAACTTTTAAAACTAATTCCAAATATTTTTTTGAAATTCCTTGACGTTGCGCAATCTCTTTTAGAGGCACAAACTTTTCAGAATCCTGCTCCGCTAAGTCTAACATAACACGTAAGGCGTAACGCCCTTTTGTTGTAATCATTTATTATCACCCAAATTTATTATAGCCCAAAAATAAAAATATTCAACAAAAATATATTGACGAAGTAGACTAATGAAATTATAATCTGGGCGAAAGAAGGGATAAAATGATTTACGCAGATAACGCGGCAACCACTCAAATGAGCCGCGCCGCAATAGATGCAATGGTTTTTCATATGGAAAATATTTGGGGCAACCCTTCAAGCTTGTATGAATTTGGGCAAAAAGCGCAGGAGGCGATAACTTCAGCGCGCGCCAAAATTGCAAAGTGTATTAACGCCGCGCCCAATGAAATTTATTTTACTTCCGGCGGCAGTGAGGCGGACAATCAAGCGATACTTTCAGCGGCGAAAGTAGGAGCAAAAAAAAATAAAAAGCATATCATTTCAACGGCGTTTGAACATCACGCGGTAATTCATACACTTCAAAAATTGGAGCGTGAAGGTTTTGAAATTGAACTTTTGGACGTTCACGAAAACGGAATTGTAACGCCCGCGCAGGTTGAAAAAGCAATTCGCCCCGATACTTGCCTTGTTACGATTATGTTTGCCAACAATGAAATTGGCACGATTCAACCAATCGCTGAAATTGGCGCAATTTGCCGCGCCAAAAAAATTCCTTTCCATACAGACGCGGTACAAGCCGCCGGTCATATTTTAATTGACGTGCAAAAACAAAATATCGACGCGCTGTCAATTTCCGCACATAAATTTCACGGTCCAAAAGGTATTGGCGTTTTGTACGCAAGAAAAAATTTCCCGCTGTCAAATCTGATTGAAGGCGGCGCACAAGAAAAAGGCAAGCGCGGCGGTACTGAAAATGTACCTGCGATTATGGCAATGGCGGCGGCTCTTGAGGAGTCCTGCGCGAATATGGCGGCGAATACCAAAAAACTTTTGACAATCCGAAATAAAATTATCGACGGCTTAAATAAAATTCCTTACAGCATTTTGAACGGCGATTTTGAAAAGCGTTTGCCCGGCAACGTTAATTTTTGTTTTGAAGGAATTGAAGGCGAAAGTTTGTTACTGCATTTGGATGACAGGGGAATTTGCGCCTCAAGCGGTTCTGCTTGTACTTCCGGCTCGTTAGATCCAAGTCACGTTTTATTGGCGATTGGCAGACCGCACGAAATTGCGCACGGCTCGCTAAGACTTTCTTTCAGCGAATATAATTCTGAAGATGAAGTTGAAAAAATCGTTACGGCAGTTTCTGAAATTGTAGAATATCTGCGCAATATGTCGCCGCTGTGGAAAGATAAACTTAGCGGCAAGAAAGATTTTGTTTTGGAGGCTTAAAAGATTATGGCGTTATACAGTGAAAAAGTAATGGATCATTTCCGCCATCCGCGCAACGTCGGCAGTATAGAAAACGCGGACGGCGTGGGCGAAGTCGGAAACGCAAAATGCGGCGATATTATGAAAATGTATTTGAAAATAGACGGCGATATTATTTCTGACGTGAAATTTGAAACTTTCGGCTGCGGCTCGGCTATTGCGTCAAGTTCAATGGCAACCGAAATGATTAAAGGTAAACCACTTTCAGAGGCGTTGCAACTTACAAATAAAGCCGTTGCTGAAGCGTTGGACGGCTTGCCTGTTCATAAATTGCATTGTTCAGTTTTGGCTGAAGAGGCGATTAAATCCGCCATTCAAAATTACTACGAAAACAAGAAATAATAGAAATTTCCTTATCTCCTAACCACTAAATAACAGAATCAGATAATGTTTTTTAAAAATTAAAGTTCAATGATATTTTCGGCAAAATTTATGACAGCTTGACGATGAGTGGCAATTATAACAGTCCTGCGCGACGAATTTTCTTTAAGCAACTTTAAAACTTTTGATTCGGTTTCAAAGTCTAATCCCGCTGTCGGCTCGTCCAAAATTATCAGCGATGAATTTTTTAATAAGGCTCGAATTAATCCCAGTCGTTGGAGTTGCCCGCGACTGATTTTTTGTTTTGAATTTAAATCTAATTTCAAGTCCAATTCACGCAAAAATTTTTTTAATTCTGTAACGTCCAACTGCTCAAACATTGAAAAATTTTCTGAAAGTGCGGCGTCAAAAAGTGTTGGAGCTTGCGGCATATACGCCACTTTTGAAAATAATGATTCACGTTGCATTTTTGAAGTTGGCAATTCGTTAAAAAAAATTTCGCCGCCCGTCGGTAAAATCAAGCCTGCCAAAAGTTTTAGCAGTGTCGATTTACCGCGCCCACTTTCTCCAACAATCGCCGTAATTTTGCCCGCCGGTATTTTCAAATTTAAATTTTTGAGTACCGGCGATTTTTTTTGCGGGTAGGCGTAGCTGACATTTTCCAAAGAAATTTCCGGCGGCAGTCTAAGTTTTTCTGTTGCTGAAACTTTTACAGATTTTATTTCTAAAAATTTTTGTAGCCGTTCAACCGCCATTTTCGCCGAAATTACAACGTGAAACATTACGCCCAATTTTCGTATCGGTGCAAAAAATTCCGGCGCAATTAACAACAAAAATAACGCCGCGTCAAATTCCACAGTTCCCGAAATTAAACGCAATCCCAACGTTACGGCAACAAGTGCGATTGAAAGTGTTGTAATTAATTCAAGCGCAAATGAAGATACAAACGCCAATTTCAAAACTTCAAGCGTTGCGGCAGAGGATTTTTCTGAAGTCGATTTTAATTTGACTGCCGCCGCGTCAATTCTATTGAACATTTTCAAAGTTGTTATCGCCGCCAAAATTTCTTTGAAGTCCGAATTTAAATTTTGCAATTCCAGCCACGCACGAGAATTTTTTTCGGCGGTTGCCTTGCCTATCAAATATAAAATCAGCGGCGATACCGGCAAAGTTACAAGCAAAATTGCCGCCGTTATCCAATCTACAAAAACTGCGCAAATTAAAAACAGCGGCAACAAAACTATCACCGCAAAAACATTTGGCAAAACTTTTACAAAAAAATCTTCCAGCGTTTGAACTGTTTCAAATGTCAACGTCAACAATTCGCCGCTTGCAATTTCTTGATTGAAAATTTCGGCGTGTAATTTTTTTCGTACGGCGTTTTGAATTGCGGTTGACAGCTTTAAAATTTGCCTCGCGCAGGTTGCAGAAATTAAAAATCTTGCCGCCATTGCCACAAAAAATAAAACTAAAATTTCAATCGACGCGGCGTCAATAAATTCAACCAAAAAATATGACGCGGCTAAAATTGCAACGCCTTCAAAAATTTTGCAAATTGAAATTTCGGCAAAAGCTTTTTTATTTTGACGCAGAAAAATTTTCATTCTTAACCCCTAATCCCCAGCCCCTAAATTATTAAATTATAACATACCTTGCCAAAGGTTTTTTTTGGTGTTACAATTTCGGCGAAAATTTAAGGGTAGGTGCACTATGATAAAAGAATTTGCAAGAGCTAAAATAAATTTAACGCTTGATATTTTAGACAAGCGCGCCGATGGATTCCACAATATCGAAACGATTATGCAGACGATTGAACTTGCTGACGTTGTAGAATTGGAAACTGCCGACGAAATTTCTTTAAAAATTATTGGCAATGATACACTTCCAACTGACGAAAAAAATTTAGCTTATCGCGCAGTTTTGGAAGTTCAAAAATTCTGCAAGAAAAATTTTGGCGCGTCAATTACTTTAACTAAAAATATTCCCGTTGCGGCAGGATTGGCGGGCGGCAGTTCAGACGCGGCGGCGGTTATTCGCGGCTTAAATCAACTTTACGATTTAAATTTGAGCGTCAAGGAAATGTGCAAAATTGGCGCGGCTATTGGCTCGGACGTTCCATTTTGCATAAGCGGCGGTACTTGTTTTGCAAGCGGGCGCGGCGAAAAATTAAAACAACTCAAAGACTTAGATACTTTTACAGTTGTGCTGATTAAACCGTACGATGAAATTTATACAGAATGGGCTTACAAAGCTTACGACGAAAAACCCGCAACCGTTCACCCGCCAACTGCTGATATTGTTAAACTCTTAAACAAAAAAAATTATGACGAAGCGTTCAAACTGTTTGCAAATGTACTTGAGCCGGTCGTATTAAAAAGAAACTCTCAAATCAGAAGTTATAAATCTTTTCTGCAACGAAGCAACACCAAATTTGCAGCAATGAGCGGCAGCGGTTCTGCCCTTTTTGCGTTGACTGATGAAGCGACTGCCGCAAGAATTCGTAAGAATTTTACCGGCAGAGCACAATTTTTCATTACAAAAACTTTTGGAAAGGTGATTTAAAATGGCAAGACTGCAACCAATCGACTTAGACACATATCAGCCGTTGCGGGAGGCGGTCTGCGAAACACTGCGCGACGCTATACGAAAAGGAATTTTGGAGCCGGGCGAAAGATTAATGGAAGTACAACTTGCAGACGAATTGGGAATCAGCCGCACGCCCGTCCGTGAGGCAATTCGTAAGTTGGAGCAGGAAGGCTACGTAATTATGATGCCGCGTCGCGGTACGTACGTTTCAGATATTTCTACAAATGACGTAAAAGAAATTTTTGAAATTCGCTCCGCGCTTGAATCGCTTGCAGTAGGATTAGCCGCGCGCAGAATTGAACCGGATGAACTTGAAACACTTCAAAACTTGCTGATTGAAATTGAAGGCTACATTAAGAAAAATGACATTGAAAAAATCGTCGAAACTGATATAAAATTTCACGGCTTGCTGTATCAAGTCAGCCGCAATGAACGCCTTGTAAACATTATCAACAACCTAAAGGAACAGTTGGCGCGTTTTCGTACTTTGTCAATGTCATATCCCGGCAGGTTGCAAGAAACGCTTGAGGAACATTCTGAAATGGTTGAGGCTATTGCAAACGGCGACGTTAGCGCGGCGCGTGATGCCGCCGAACACCATATGGAATGCGCAGAAAAAACTTTGCTTAAGGCAATGCGTAAAGCTAAGGATTAAGGATTAAGGATTAAGGATTAGGGATTTTTTTATTACATAAAAAATTTTGGAGGCTGAAAAGTTGGAAACAATAATTTTAGCGGCGGGCAAAGGTACCCGAATGAAAAGCAAATTACCAAAAGTTTTACATAAAGTTTGCGGCAAGCCAATGTTACAACACGTCATTGACGCGGCAAAAGCAGCCGGTTCAACCCGTGAAATTGTGGTTGTAGGCTCCGGCGCGGAACTCGTTGAACAAAGTTTTTCTGACGTTGAATTTGTACTTCAGGCTGAACAACTCGGCACGGGGCACGCCGTTTTATGTACAAAAGAAAAATTTGCAAACTCAAAAGGTACTGTGCTGGTACTTTGCGGCGATACTCCCCTTTTTACCGGCGAACTTCTCAAAAAATTTGTAGATAAACATTCAGAATCCAACGCGGCGGCAACCGTTTTAACCGCCGAAATGCCCGACGCTACAGGTTACGGCAGAATTATTCGTGAAGACGACGGCACTTTCAGAAAAATTGTCGAACACAAAGACGCCAACAGCTATGAACGCCAAATAACCGAAGTCAACGCCGGAGTTTATTGTTTCGATATTGAAAAACTTTTCGACGCGCTCGCTAAAGTCAAAAACGAAAACGCGCAGGGCGAATATTATTTGCCGGACGTTTTGTCTATTCTGAAAAATGACAGCGAAAAAATTAACGCCGTTGTTGTTGACGATTATACACAAACGCTTGGAATTAATTCACGCGCTCAACTTGCCGACGCAGATAAAATTCTTCGTCAAAGAAAAAATCTTGAAGTTATGGCGGGCGGCGTTACAATGATTGCCCCTGCCACAACTTTTATTGATTCTGATGTTGAAATTGGGCAGGATACAATTATTTATCCGAATACCTATATTGAGGGCAAAACTAAAATTGGCGAAAACTGCGCGATTGGTCCGAATTCCAAATTTACAAATATGATTGTCGGCGATAATGTTCAAGCGCAATTCTGCTACTGCCACGACGCCGAAATTTGCAACGACGTAATTTTGGGTCCGTACGTTCATATTCGTCCCGGTACAAAAATTTTCAACAAGGTTAAAATCGGAAACTTTGTCGAAGTCAAAAATTCAAATATCGGCGAAGGCTCAAAACTTCCGCACCTTCAATATATCGGCGATACTGATATGGGCGCGGGTTGTAATATGGGTTGCGGTACAATCACGGTTAATTATGACGGCAAGAAAAAATTCCGCACGACCATTGGCGATAACGTTTTTGTCGGTTGCAATTCAAATTTGGTTGCGCCGGTAATCGTTGAAAATGGCGCGTATATTGCCGCCGGTTCAACCATTACCGACACCGTGCCGGAAAATAATTTGGCTATTGCGCGCTCTCGTCAAACCAATATTTCAAATTGGAATGACAAGCGCAAATAAGGGCTAAGGATTAAGGATTAAGGATTAGGGATTAGGGATTAGTTTTTTTGTTTTACTTGAGGAGCTTAAGAATGAACATAGTTGTTTGGCTTCAGAACGCCAATCCTAATAGGGGGGGGGTAGAACTACTTAACCCCGCCGCAAATATTTTAATTCGGCTTTACGGCAAATTAAATGCAATAGGATTTATTTCTGAAAGCAGCTTAAGTTTAATTAATGTCAAAAAAATTTCTAAGGAAGATTTAAAAACACTTGATTTTGATTTAATTCTGGTTACGGGCGAAGATACAAAAGTTTTAGTAACAAACGCGCAATCTAATTTTGTAAGAATATTAAAAGAGGCAAAAAGTTTAGGGATTGACGAAGATAAAATTGTACTTGACCGCGTTGTTTGTGTACCGAATTTCACGCTGGAGAAATATAAAAAATTGCGTCATTCGCAACTGTCGATTTTGTCAATGAATTGTTTTGGCGGCTTTTGTTATCACAGATTCGGCTTGCCGTTCCTTTCGCCAACCATAAATATGTTCACTTCTGAAAGAGATTTTATAAAATTCTTGAAAGATCCTATGAAAAATGTTAAATCCGAAATAAAATATCTGCGCACTGAAAGAAATGTAGGGCTTAACATTGATTATCCGGTTTATCAGATTGGCGATACCGCGTGGGAAATGAATCATTACGGCGACGCAAATGTTGCTTACAGAAAATGGTGTGAGCGCAGTTTCAGAATAAATTGGTTTAATGTTATTGCAGTAATGCACACGAAAAATCCGGAAATTTTGGAAGAATTTGATAAACTGCCCTTTACAAAAAAAGTTTGCTTTGTACCGTTCAAAACTAATCTGGAATCCGGCTTTTATGTTAATTCTGAAAAATACAAAGGCGTTGAATTTTGGGATATAATTAATAGAATTGCTATGGGAAGTATTATAGCTTATGATATTTGGGATATGTTGCTTTACGGCAAAAAGACACCTTTAACTTTATAAAAAAATTCCGTGTGGTAATGATGGAGGAGTTTTAAGAATGGAAAATAATTTTACGACGGCTAATCTTTGTTTGATGACGGGCAATGCAAACCCCGAGCTTGCAAAGAAAATAGCTGAATATATCGGCGTTGATTTATTTGAAACATTCGTAGGAAAATTTAACAACGGCGAAACTCAAGTTATGATAAAAGACAGCATACGCGGCAAGGATATTTTTATAATTCAGCCGACAAGCCAGCCTGTCAATGATAATTTGATGGAACTTTTGATAATGGCGGACGCCTGCAAACGCGCCTCTGCGCACAGCATTACTGCCGTTGTTCCCTATTACGCCTACGCACGCCAAGATAGAAAGACACGCGGGCGCGAGCCTATTTCTGCAAAACTTGTAGCAAACTTGATGGTTGCCGCCGGTATGAATCGTGTTATTACGGTTGACTTGCACGCGGGGCAAATTCAAGGATTTTTTGATATTCCCGTAGATCATTTATTGGGCGCGCCGGTTTTTGCAGATTATTTCAACGGGCACGATTTCGGCGGCGAATTGGTAGTTGTTTCGCCGGATTTGGGCGGCGTTACTCGTGCAAGAGTTTTGGCTGATTTTCTCAAGGCTCCTATTGCAATTATCGAAAAGCGCAGACCGCGTCCGGGCGAAGCTGAAGTTATGAGCATTATTGGCGACGTTCAAGGCAAAATTGCGCTGATGATTGATGATATTGTTGACACGGCGGGCAGTCTTTGTGAAGGCGCAAAGGCTTTAAAGAAACTCGGCGCAAAATCTGTACTTGCCGCTTGTTCACACGCTGTCTTAAGTAAAAACGCCGTCGAAAAAATTAATAACTCCGATATTGAAAAACTCGTCATTACTGATACAATCGCACTGCCGCCGGAAAAACAATCTGAAAAAATCGTTGTACTTTCAATGGCAAAATCTATTGGCGACGTTATTTTAAGGATTCAATCAAGGCGTTCAGTCAGTCAACTCTTCAGATAATTTTTTATACGCGGAATTTTTCACTGAGCGGCGAAATTTGCCGCTTATTTTTTTTAATGGTATAATTCTTCAAATTTAATTCAATCGCCCCTTGTAGGGCACTTCAGGCGCGTTTAAATCGATTTTAAAAGTACTTGGGAGGAATAATTTTGCTTACATTTTTAATGGTATTGGATGCGATAATTTCAGTTGGATTGATAGGCGCAATTTTGGGACAAGAGGCAAAGTCCGGCGGAATGGGCGGAATGGACGGCTCTTCGGACGCGGTATTTTCCGGCAAGGCGCGCGGTATGGACGCACTTTTGGCGCGTGTCACGGTAATTTTGGCGGTACTTTTTGCTATAATCACGATTATTATTGCGCGTATGGTTTCATAGGGTGAAATTTTATGATTATCGAAGGCGCAGAGCCGTTTTTGTTGAAGGGCGGCTCAAACGGCGTTTTGCTGATTCACGGCTTTACAGGTTTACCGGCTGAACTTTTACTTATGGGAAATTTTTTAAATCGCGCAGGCTTTACTGTTTTGGGCGTAAGGTTAGCGGGGCACGCCACAAACGAATTAAATTTAATGAAAACTTCAAATGAAGATTGGTTTAATTCTGTGCTTGACGGCTACGCAATTTTGAACGGCTTGTGCGAAAAAATTTTTGTCGCGGGACATTCTATGGGCGCACTTTTGACGTTGAAACTTGCGTACTTTCGCAATGTTGAAAAAATCGTAACGCTTGCCGCGCCAATTTTCATAAACGAAGATTTACATTTGAAAGATTTGCCGCCGCGCAGTGAATGTAAAGATTTTGCAGTTATAAGACCGCACCGCCGCTTAAAAGACGTACCGCCCGCAGTCAACAAAGTTTATCGCAAAATGCCCTATATCAGCGTTCACGAACTTGTAACTTTGATTGAAGAGGTAAAAATTCTGTTGCCGAAAATAACCGCGCCAATTTTAATAATGCAAGGCACTGAAGATCACACGGTACAACCGCGCAGCGCGGATTATATCGAAGAAAATATTAAATCTGCGCGAAAAGAAAAAATATTTGTGGAGAATTGCGGGCACTTGATGCCGTTGACAGAAACGCGAGATTTAGTTTTTGAGGAAGTGCTGAAATTTTTAAATGAAACTTAATTTTTGTAGGTGGCGGCACGGTTATAATTTTTTTTATTTCCCTAATCCCTAGTCCTTATTCCCTAACCCCTAAAAAATTACTGAAAGGAAGTTTTTCAATGGCTTACAGCGGCGATGATTATTGTTTTGGTTGCGGTACAAAAAATCCAATAGGCTTGCACTTAAATTTTGAATCGGTCGAAGATAAAGTTGTAGCGAAAAAAATTATAGCTAAAGAATATCAAGGCTACTCAAATGTTGTACACGGGGGAATTGTGACAACTTTGCTTGATGAGGCAATGGGCAATTTCATTCAAAAAAAATATAACGAACAGGCAATGACGGGGCGGCTTGAAATTCGCTACAAACACCCGACGCCCGTTGAAACAGAATTAAAAATTTCGGCGTGGCAAGAATCACAGCGCAGAAATATAATTTTTTTGAAAGCGGCAGTTGAAACGCCGGACGGCACAATTACTGCAGAAGCAACGGCAAAATTTGCGGTGGTATCTTTAAAATGAACGATATTGAAAATATTTCTGTCGGCGATATTTTTATTGGAAGGCTCAAACGTTTCAAGAAAAAATATTTGGCAAAAATCAGCGGTACAAAATTAAGAATTACAATAAAACGCAAATTCGGCGACAGTCAAAATTTAAAAAGCTGTCATAAAAATAAAACGCTTGTTGCTGTAAAAATTTTGTCTGTTAATAATTTGCAAGGCGAAATTATTTCAACCGTTGATGAATCCGAAATTTCGGCAATTATCATAAAGCACGGCGTGATTGAAAGATTTCCCGAAAAAGTGAAACACGCGGCGGCAAAAATCGAATACAAGCCGAGCGCGGAGGAAATTTCTAAACGAATTGACAGGCGCAACTTAAAAATCGTTACGATTGACGGCGAAGACGCAAAAGATTTAGATGACGGCGTTTTTGCTGAAAAAATTGACGGCGGCTACTTTTTGGGCGTGTATATTGCGGACGTCAGCCACTATGTCAAAAATTTTTCTGTACTTGACAAAGAAGCGTTTGCACGCGGCACGAGCATTTATCCCGTCGGGCGCGTTGTACCAATGTTGCCGGTTGAACTTTCAAACGGTATTTGCAGTTTGAATCCCGGCGTTAATCGACTTGCTATGGCTTGCGAAATGATTTTAGATTTAAGCGGCAAAGTTACAAGCTACAAGATTTTTCCGACCGTTATAAAAATTTTTCGGCGGCTAAGTTATACGCAGGTTAATAAATTTCTTGACGGCGAAACTTCGGAGCTTGAGGACTGCGCGACGAATTTAAAAAATTTGCTTGAAGTGTACAACTTAAGAAAAAAAATTCGTGTCGAACGTGGCGCAATAGATTTTGAACTTCCTGAACTTGAAATTACACTCGGCAAAAATGAAAACCCCGTCAACATTACAAAAAAAATTCGCGGCGTGGCAGAATGTATTATTGAAGAGTGTATGCTTGCCGCAAATGAAACTGTAGCCGAACATACCGTAAAAAATAACATTCCGAGCTTGTACCGCGTTCACGAAAACCCCAATTCAGAAAAAATTGAGACGTTCAATCATCTGTTAAATCATTTCGGCTTGCACATTCCGAATTCACGGGAAGTTCAGCCGTTGCAATTTCAAAAAATCCTCGCGCAGGTTAAAAATCTTCCCGCCGAAAAAGTCATTTCAACATTTGCGCTCCGCAGTATGCAACAGGCGCGGTATTCTTCAAAAAACACAGGGCATTTCGGACTTGCCGCGCAGTTTTACACACATTTTACTTCGCCAATTCGCCGTTATCCTGATTTAATCGTACACCGAATGTTGAAGGCAACGCCTGAAGAAATTCCCGCGCTTGCCAAAAAGCTTGAAGAAATTGCGTTGCAGTCTTCAGAAATGGAGCGGCGCGCAGTTGAAATTGAACGCGAGGTTGAAGATTTAAAATGTGTCGAATTTATGAAAAAATATTTGAATGAAGAATTTGACGCGGTAATTTGCAGCGTAACGGGATTTGGATTTTTCGTGGAGCTTGAAAACGGCGTCGAAGGGCTTGTACACGTGGCAAAACTTGACGACGATTATTACAATTATGTTGAAAGTGAATTTGCGCTTATCGGCAAACACAAGGGCAGGAGTTTTCATATCGGCGACGCCGTGCGCGTAAAATTAATTCACGCAAATATAGAATTGCGGAAATTAGATTTTGAACTTGTCGAGGGCGTAACTACTGAAAATTTAATTGCAGATATTAGGGACTAAGGGCTAAGGGTTAAGGGTTAGGGATTAGTGAAAATCCTTAATCTTTAAAAGGGATTGGAATTTTAAAATTTATAGGAGGCAATTTTGGAAATTGCGAAAAATTTATTAATGAGTGGAAAACCGGCGGCGGCGTTGGAGCGGCTGAAAGAAATTTTACCGGAAGTTGACGCGGCGGCAGAATGGCAAGTTCACGAATTGATAGGCGCGGCTTTTCACGATTTGGCAGATGCTGAAGGCGCGGTTCAGGCGTATTTTAACGCAGCTAAAACTGATATAATTTTGAGGAATCAGCGGGCGCACTTTTCAAATTATATTTTTGCGTTGCACTATTTGCCGCAAGTTGACGCAGAAACTTTTTTGGAAGTCGCGCAGGTTTATAAATCGCTTTACCGTGAAATTAAAACTTTGACGCCGTTAAAAATTTCGTCGAAAAAAATTCACGTGGCTTATATTTCGCCGCACTTCTTGGATTCATCGGCGGCGCGCTTTTATGAAAGTCTTTTGACAGATTATGACAGGGGAAAATTTTTCGTGACGGCGTGGAGTATGTCGGCGCGTGAAGATTCTTTTACAAAAAAAATTCGCCGTAATGTTGACGGCTTTTTTAATATTGAAGAAACGAGTTTTGAGGAAGCCGCGCTTGCAATTCGTGACAGCGGCGCGGATATTTTGTTTGATTTGGGCGGGCAAAGTGAAGGCGGCGTGACGTTGCAAGTTGCCGCTTATAAACCTGCGCGAGTGCAAATTTCCGGAGTAGGATATTTTGACACGACGGGGATAGTTGATTATTTTTTGACAGATAAATTTTCGGCAACCAAATATTTTACCGAAAAGCTTTTGACGATTGAAAATGCCTTTGCCTTGACACCAAATAAAAAAATGCTTGCCGCCAAAAACACTATCCCACTACCCCACTATCCCACTACCCCACTAACTTTCGGCTGTTTGAATAATTTTATGAAAATCACGGACGAATATTTATTGACAGTAAAGAAAATCCTCGCGCAGGTTTCGGCGGCAAAAATAATTTTTCGTGATACAACGCCGCTGGAAAGCAGACGCGCTGAAATTTTGAAACGGCTTGAAAAATTTGAGATTGAACGCGCTGAAGTTTTTACCGGTAAAGACGATTTTTTTTCAGATTATGCGCAGGTTGATTTAATATTGGATACATTTCCTTACAGCGGCGGCTTTATGACTGCGCTTGCAATTTATATGGGCGTGCCGGTGCTGAATTTGCGCGGCGAAATGCACTTTTCAAAAATTGGTGCAGATATTTTGAGAATTGCGGGGCTTGAAAGTTTTATCGCCAACAATCTTGACGAATACATAAAAAAAGCCGTCGAATTTAGGCGGCAAAAAGTTACAAGCGGCAAATTGACTGACACGAAAAATTTTGTCGACAGTGTTTATAAAAAATTTGTAGAGGTTTTAAAATAAAATTAAAAATAGAAAAAGACGCCCGTCTTGTGCCGCTAGATGAACAGCAAAATTAGAGCGTGTGTAAAAGTT
>CALDHY010000090.1 GCA_937901445.1 uncultured Selenomonadales bacterium | reverse complement strand
GAAGTTTATACCGGAGAAAATGCAGGTAATCTCGTCATTGTGGCAGTTTGCGATAATAAATCTGCGTATGTGTTTGAATCAAATGATTCACATACGTTGGCGGCAGTCCTTATGTTTTTTAATATTATCGCGACGAAGATTAAATCAGCGGCGAAGGTAAAGCAATGAAAAAGTTTTGGAATTTTGCCGACGGCGAAAGCGGGGAGCGAACCCTGCGGCTTGAAGGCATTGTCGCTGAAGAAAGTTGGATTGGCGATGAAGTCACACCAAAGCAATTTCGTGAAGAACTCAATAGCGGCAGTGGCAAAGTCACGGTATGGATAAATTCTTGTGGGGGCGACGTATTTGCGGCAAGCGCGATTTATACGGCACTGAAAGAATATAGAGGTACAGTGACGGTAAAAATTGATTCGTTGGCGGCAAGCGCGGCAAGTGTCGTGGCAATGGCGGGCGATACCGTTTTAATGTCCCCAACGGCAATGATGATGATGCACAATCCCGCGACGATAGCGGCGGGAGACCGTGAAGAAATGAAGTTGGCAATACGGACGCTTGACGAAGTGAAAGAAACGATAATTAACGCTTACCAACTGAAAACAGGCTTGTCACGTGAATATATATCGCGGCTGATGGACGCCGAAACGTGGTTGAACGCAAAGAAGGCAGTCGAAATGAAATTTGCGGACGGTATTTTATACACGGATAACGGCGCAGATAAAGTACAGGACGCAATGATATTCAGCCAGTCGATAATAACAAATTCAATAGTCGGCAAGCTTAAGAGTTCAGCGCGTGATCACACGCAAGCGCCTAAAATCAAAGTAAAGGCACTGCGCAGACGGTTATTTACATTAGGAGGGTAGAAAATGCCAAGAACGATTGAAGTAGATGAAGAATACTTCACGCTTATAAATCAGCGCGAAGAAAAGATAAAAGACGCTCAAAACTTTTTGGACGAACACGAAGACGAAGGCGGCAACTTGTCAGCTAAGGACGCCAAAGAATACAGGGCAATGCAAAAAAAAATTGAAAAACTGACCGACAAAATAGATTTTGTGGCAGAACGCGCCGTGAACAAAAGAAACGACGAAATAATGAGAGCAATACTCCCGCGTGGACCGATAAGCGACTACACGATATTTGACGGAGCAGGCGGCGGGATAATAAGTCACGGTGGCAAGCTGCGTACAAGCGCCGAATACGACCGTCGATTTTTTAACGCAGTGCGGGACAATTTCCAAGTGATAGATGAATATTTGCAAAAAGGATTAGACGTAAGCGGCGGATTTTTGTTGCCGAGCGAATTTCACGAATCACTTGTAACCGAATTGACGCAAGAAAACGTAATGCGCCAAATTGCAACGGTGATCACGACACAAAGTCAGCACAAAATAAATCTTGTGGCAAATCGCCCTACCGCGTCGTGGCTTGCCGAAGGGCAAACGATAAATTTCAGCAATGAAACATTTGCGCAAAAATCGCTTGACGCGTACAAGTTGGCAGTCGGACTAAAAGTCAGCAACGAACTAATTGAGGACAACTTTTACAATTTGGAGAATCATTTTGTAGAAGAATTTGGACGAGCGTTGGGCAACGCCGAAGAAGACGCATTTTTAAACGGCGCAAGCTCAGGAATAACAAAAATGCCAACAGGATTTTTGACGACACTGGCAACGGTAAGCGACGCGCAGGTTACCACCGCGACTTCAAGCCTTACGGCAGATGATTTATTGTCGTTGGTGTATTCATTGCCGCGAGCCTACCGCAAAAATGCGTGTTGGCTTATGCACGATTCGACGCTTGAAAAAATTCGTAAGCTCAAAGACGATACAAAAAATTATCTTTTAACGCCTGCACTTACAGCGGGAGAACCCGACCGCTTACTTGGTTATCCGATATACACCAGCGCGTTTTTCCCTGCGAACAATACAAGCGGCTCAGTCATAGCGGCATTTGGTGATTTTTCGCGTTACGTGATAGGAGACCGCGCAGTCCGAACATTTAAGCCGCTCAGGGAGCTTTACGCCGAATCAGATATTACAGGCTTTTTGATGATTGAAAGAGTTGACGGCTTACTTATCGACAACAAGGCTATTAAAATTCTGAAACTCAAATAGGAGTAACCACCATGACGATACTTTTCAGCTTTTCACAAAATGAAATGCATAAGTGAACTTTGATAACTGCACATACAAAATCAGCCGTACTGTTACGGCTTTTTCTTTAGGAGTAATTACAATGTTTAAAAGAAAATTGTCACGTAAAAAAATTTCGCGCAGAATAAATTTTTACGATTTTTTGAAAAACACGCTTGAACACGCAAATAAAAATGGGCAAAAAAAAACAGTCCTCAAAGCCGACCGAGCTTCCACGTACAAAGTTTAGATTGACACTGTAGAATTTTTCTGCTACAGTATCAGCATACCAAAATTCATAAAGCGGCTTTTTACTGCCGACGCAACCTTTATACGCATTTTTAATTGTAGCAAGAAAGGACGCCGCCGTCAAGCCGCTTGAAAGGAGTAAATTTAATGGACAAGGATTTAATTACCACCGCACAAGCCGCCGAAATTCTCGGCGTTTCAACCGTCACGCTCAGACAGTGGCGTAACCGTAAACTTTTCGGCGTGCCTTTCTTCACTGCCGACGTTAAAGAAAATGGCGCGTGGTACTACTACCGTGAACGTGTCGAACAGCTCAAAGAAGTTTATCAGCCCGGTATCCTCCAGCATATGTACAAACTTGCAAAGTTGGAAACCGATAAAGTCAAACTCTTTGACTTTTGCGTTACAAGTGCGGACATCGTTTATCTGAAAGAAATTATTTTGGACGTTGACGACGTTGCTAAAATTCTCGGCACAAATGCGCGGCAAGTTCAAAGACTTTGCGAAGAAGATAAATTGAAATGGTATGTTGAACACGACGGCTCTTTTTGGTTTAACGCTTATGACGTTTACAAATTCAAAGAGGCTCAGAACAACAATTCGCAGGATTCGTGGCTTGCTGATTATCAAGCACGTTTTAAACCGACCGTTACCGACGCCGATATTTCGGCGATTCAGGCATTGCCTAAAGACGAAAAAAATAAATTCGACAAAAAAGATCGGAAGAGCA
>CALDHY010000089.1 GCA_937901445.1 uncultured Selenomonadales bacterium | reverse complement strand
TATACCGCCCGCCATATTTTTCAAATCCCGTCCTCCGCACGTTTTTATGAAAAATATATCTGATTCTGTCAAATAACAAAAGAAATCGCTCTGCTTAATCCTCATCCATAAACAGCAGTTCCCCGGTTGTCTCATCAAAGGTATAGGTGTTGCCGTTTAGCTTCAGATTTCCCTTTACCATGGCTCCGGTCATTGTGTCATAGTAATAGGTCTTCCCTGCCTGATCCGGATACACTTTTGCAAGGGTTCCCTCGATCTTCACCAGTCCTTTTAACATCCTGCCGTTTTCATCATAGCGAACCCACTTTCCGGTGTGGTTTCGGATGGCATCATAGATGAAATCTTTTATGCTTGCGTCCGAGTCCTTTGCTCTTTGACGTGCTTCCTCCTCATCCCAGTCTGCTTCATTCTGATAGATGTAAGGAATCCAGACCTCCTTGGCAATACCTTTTGCTCCGTCATACAAGGAATCCAACCAGTACCAGGCACCTGACTCCGGATCGTAAATCTCACGTCCCCGCACCACTCCGTCTCCGATCACGCCCTTGGGATCGAAATAGGTTCCCTGTCTCTGGGCGTTCTCGTACCAGTAGGATCTGTCATTTAATTCCAGCATCCCGTTGTATCCGATTCCGGTGATTTCGTCAAAATAGTAAGGCACGTCGTCAATGACTACCTCTCCCTTCTGCATGGCTCCGGTATCAGGATCATAATAGTAAATGCCCCGGTCATTGGTGTACCACCCCTTGATCATGCGTCCCTGATCGTCATAGCGCGCCCACTTCCCGCTGTCTCCATAATCCAGATACGCTTCTTTGTCCGTAGCTCTCGCCCCTTCATCTGTGGCATCTAAGAAATACCATGCATCCGTTTCCGGATCGTAGATTTCCTTCCCGTTCCCGGTGGTTCCCTGTCTGACACCGTTTTCATACCAATAAAATTTTCGTCGTCGTAAATAGGCTCGTAAAAACTCGGTACATAAATTCCTGCAACACTTAAAATTTTTTTCAGAAAACCGCGCCGTCCGCCAATTTTGCCGCCGTTTTTCCATTCAATAAATTTTTCTGCAACTTCGCCCAAAATTTCTTCGCCTTCGCCAATTACAAAGAAATCAAAAAAATCTGCCATAGGCTCCACATTGTAAACGCAAGGACCGCCGCCAATTACAAACGGCTCATTTTCCGAACGTTCCGCCGCGTGTAAAGTTATTCCCGCCATATCCAACATATTTAAAACATTTGAAAAAATCATTTCGTATTGCAGCGAAAATCCCAAAAAATCAAAATCTTTTACGGCGTGTTTACTTTCCAGCGAAAAAAGCGGAATATTTTTAGTGCGCATTTCATCTTCCATATCAGTCCAGACGGCGTAAACTCTTTCGCAGAGAGTATCGCCGCGCTTGTTTAAAATTCCGTACAAAATAGCAAGCCCTAAATTTGACATTCCGACTTCATAAACATCAGGCAACGCTAAAACCATTCTGCAACTTACAGAATCCCAATTTTTTAAAATGCTGTTAAATTCGCCGCCGGTGTAGCGTGCGGGCTTTTTAACTTTTTGTAAAACATCATAGGGAATTTTCACTGTCATAATTTCAACCTTCAATCGAAAAAAATTTTAAAAGCCGCCGTACTTGTATGCGCAGAGCGTACCGCACGTTGAATTAACGTTAAAATTTGAGCGTGCCGGAAAATTGGAATTAAGGTTACGTTCAGCGCGCTGGACGGCGGCGATTCTTTCTTTGGTACTTTATTTCTTTTAAAGAAAGAAAGTACATTTAAGTATAAAAAAAATTGATTTGAGTAAAAAAAAATTACCGCCCAAAATTCTAAAGTACAGAATAAAAATTATCAAGCTTTTTCTTGACAAGCGGGCGCGTTTTGATTATCATACTACAACGTAGCGTAAAAAAATGTTTCCAATGCCCCGGACGTTTTGAAACGCCAAAAGAGATTTCTGACTTCGGAGGAAAAATAAATGAAAGATACTTTTATGGCAAAGGCGGGCAGCGTCGAAAAGAAATGGTATCTCTTTGACGCTGAAGGCAAAGTTGTCGGTCGCCTTGCAGCTGAAATTGCTAAAGTCCTGCGCGGCAAAAATAAACCCGAATATACGCCTCACGTCGATACAGGCGATTATGTCATTGTTATCAACGCTGAAAAAGCTGTTTTCACAGGTAAAAAACTTCGCAAAAAACTTTATTACCATCACACCGGTTATCCGGGCGGCGCAAAATTCGCAACCGCCGGAGAATGGATGCAAAAATTCCCCGAACGTGTCATTGAACACGCGGTAAAAGGTATGCTCCCCAAAAATAAACTCGGTGCAGATTTATTCAGAAAACTTCACGTTTATGTCGGCGATAAACACCCGCACGCCGCCCAACAACCTGAAGAAGTAAAAATCGAAACACGCTAATTTTGAGGTGATAAAATGGCAGAAGTAAGTTACTACGGCACAGGACGCCGCAAAAGTTCAATCGCCCGCGTTCGCCTTATTCCCGGCAGCGGCAAAGTTACCATCAATGGTCGTGAAATGGAAGAATATTTCGGCTTGAAAACCCTTGAGTTAATCATTCGTCAACCGTTGGTTTTAACCGAAATGCAAGATAAATATGACGTAGTTGCAAACGTTAAAGGCGGCGGCACAACCGGTCAGGCAGGCGCAATTCGTCACGGAATTACACGCGCCCTTATGGAACTCGATGCAGGTCTTCGCCCCGCACTTAAAAAAGCCGGCTTCGTTACACGCGACCCGCGCGAAAAAGAACGCCGCAAATACGGTCTCAAAAAAGCTCGTAAAGCTTCACAATTCTCAAAACGTTAATCTTTTCAGTTTGTACAATAAAAATCCCTGCACCTGTATTGTTGTTAGGGATTTTTTGTTGTAGCAGGAAAATCTTTAGAATTGAAGAATAAGCAAAGCAGGAAATTTCATGAGAATTATCAGCGGTAAAGCTAAAGGCTTGAAACTCAAAACGCCCAAAGGATTTGAAACACGCCCGACCGGCGACCGCGTCAAAGAATCGATTTTTAATATTTTGAACGGCTTAATTGATTTTTCTGAAGTAAACGTGCTGGATATTTTCGCAGGTACAGGCGCACTCGGTCTTGAATCAGTTTCACGCGGCGCAATTTCGGCAACCTTCATTGACTTTGTAACGGCTGATTTAATTTCTGAAAATGTGCAACGCGCCAAATTTCAAAATTGTACAATCCTGCGCGGCGATTATATTAAAATGCTGAAAAAACTTTCAAGCCAAAATTTAAAATTCGACTTGATTTTCAGCGACCCGCCCTACAAGAAAAATCTTGCTGCCGCGTCAATTAATCTTATCGCAGAATTAAATTTGCTTGCAGAAAACGGCTTAATGATTGTCGAATACGGCGCAGATGAAATTTTGGAAACGGACGCCTTGACTTGTACCAGAAAAATAAATTACGGGCATACAACCGCCGTAAATTTTTATAAAACGAAAGGGAGCGAATTATGAAAAAGGCATTATGTACGGGCAGTTTTGACCCCGTCACAAATGGGCACGTCGATATTTTTGAACGCGCAGCAACGCTTGTTGATGAATTGGTTGTCTGCGTTTTTATCAATAAACACAAAAAACCGCTTTTCACCCTTGAAGAACGCGTTGAACTTTTGAGAGAATCTACACTGCATATCGATAACTTGACGGTTGATTCAGATGAAGGGCTTGTTTCAGAATATATCAAAAGAAACGATATTAATTTGATTATACGCGGCTTGCGTTCGTCAGTCGATTTTGAATACGAATACAACCAAGCGCAAATGCTCCATCACCTTGTACCCGGCGTAAATACGATTTTCTTGTTGACATCGCCCGAATTTTTGTTTATAAACTCTTCGGCAATTCGTGAACTTTCACAATTTCACGGCAACGTTCATAAGTTGGTGCCGGAATGCGTAGAAATTGCCCTGCGCGAAAAATGGCAAAAATCGGAGTGATTCAGCTGCAATGAAAATAAAAAATCCACCGGTGAGGGAGTTGATTCTATGGCTGTACGCGATACCTTAAGTAAAATCGAAGAACTTGTTGCAGGGGCTTCACATTTACCTTTAACCGGTAAAGTTATAATTGACGAAGACGATTTATCAGGTTTAATCGACGAATTGAGGCACGCCTTGCCGCAAGAATTGGACCGCGCCGAGCAAATTATTCGTGATCGTGATAATATGGTAAAATCCGCGCAGAATCAGGCAGACACAATCATTAAACAGGCTGAAAAACGCGCTGAACTTTTGGTTGATGAAAATGACGTTGCAAATAAAGCACGCGAAAAAGCACGAATTATTGAAACTCAAGCTCATCAACAGGCAAATGAAATTGTTGAACGTGCCCGCTTTCAATCGCGGCAACTTCAAGAGGAAGCTAACCAATATGCAAATCAAGTTTTCGACCAATTAATAGCGCACGTGTTGAATACTTTTAACGGCGTCCGCGCGGCAGAATCCGGACTCGAACAAGCACAACAAGTCCTGCAACAAGCTAAAATCACTATGAATCAAAACGCTTACGCTTATTCTCAAACTCAAGTTCAATCACAACCGATTCAGCCGCAAAATCAAAACTATCAACAAATGCAACCCCAAACGCCAAATTATCAGCAACCGCCGCAAAGTTAGGGGATAGGGGCTAAGGACTAGGGATTAGGGATTAGTTTTTGGCGACCGTGTACACGCAAGTACACATAAAAATTTTAAATTCGTCAAATCTTAGAGGCTAAGGACTAGGGATTAGGGATTAGTTTTTGGCGACCGTATACACTTAATTACACATAAAAATTTTAAATTCATCAAATCTTAGAGGCTAAGGACTAGGGATTAGGGATTAGTTTTTGGCGATCGTGTACACGCAAGTACACAAAAAATTAAATTCGTCAAATCTTAAAGGCTAATGATTAAGGGAAATTTATTCTTGAAAGGAAGTGATTGGCGCAGTTGAATTTTTAGAAATTCGACAAGCGTCATTTTTGTGAATTCAATCAGTGAAGAAAAAAAATCTGTTGGCGAAGAGGTTAAAGACTGGATTGTTTCAATAGTTGCGGCTGTTGCAGTGGCTATGCTTATTCGTACTTTCATAGTCGAACTTTACGTTGTTGACGGTCCAAGCATGCGCCCGACTTTGTTACATGAAGAAAGACTCGTTGTCAACAAATTTATATATCACGTACGAGACCCGCAAAAGGGCGAAGTTGTAATTTTCCGTTACCCGCGCGACCCAAGCCGTGATTTTATCAAGCGCGTTATCGCAACCGCCGGTGATACAATCGAAATTAAAGAAGGGCACGTTTACGTAAATGATCAACTCCTGCGCGAGGATTATATTTTAGAAAAAACTCGTACCGAATACCCAAAAACTACTATTCCCGAAGGTACAATTTTTGTAATGGGCGATAACAGAAATAATTCTGAAGACAGCCGCTTTTCCGACGTTGGATTTGTACCGCTGGATTTAGTCAAGGGGAAGGCAATTTTAATTTTTTGGCCAATCGACGAATTAAAAACTTTGCCGTAAACAAATATTTCAAATTTCACAAGGGCTTAGGTTTTACCTTTGCTCTTTATTTTTGACTAAAAGGAGTGAAAAAATTGTTAGGTAAGAATATTTTAGACTTGGAAAATTTTTCGCCCGACGAAATTCGACTTGTACTGAAAACCGCCAAAGAAATGAAAAAAATCGTTCAAAGTAGAATTAAAAAACTTCCCGACCTGCGCGGCAAGGCGATTATAAATTTGTTCCTTGAGGCGTCAACACGCACTCGAACTTCATTTGAATTGGCGGGAAAATATTTGGGCGCGGACGTCGTTTCGATTAACGCCGGTACAAGCAGCATTACAAAAGGCGAATCCCTGCGCGATACACTTTTGACGCTTGAGGCAATGGGCGTTGACGCTATCGTAATTCGTCATAAATCTGAAGGAGCCGCCGAATACGCCGCGCAAATTGTCAAGCCGGTAATTATCAACGCCGGCGACGGCGCGCACGCGCACCCTTCACAAGCCCTGCTCGATTTATTTACAATCGAACGCCACAAAGGGCGGCTTGCCGGTTTAAAAGTTGCGATTGTCGGCGATATTTTACATAGTCGCGTTGCACGTTCAGATATTTTCGGCTTAACCAAAATGGGCGCGGATGTTCACATTGCCGGACCGAAAACTTTGTTACCGAGATTTTTTAATTTCGACGGCGTAACAGTTCACGAAAATATCGAAGACGCTATAAAAAATGCTGACGTGGTAAACGTTTTGAGAATCCAACTTGAAAGGCAACAGGCGGGATTATTCCCCTCGCCGCGTGAATACGCAAGAATTTTTGGTATTAATGATGAACGCTTGAGACTTGCAAAGGAAGACGTTTTAATTTTGCATCCGGGACCGCAAAACAAAGGCTTGGAAATTTCAAACGCCGTAACTTACGGCAAATATTCGGCGATACAGGAACAAGTTCAAAACGGCGTGGCAATTAGAATGGCGTTGCTTGATTTAACTTTGAACGGAGGCAGCTTATGAAAAATATTTGGGAAATTCACAAGGTACAGGCGAATATTAAAGACTCGCTTTTAATCAAAGGCGGGCGCGTTATCGACCCTGCCAACAACATTGATAAAATCGCCGACGTTTTAATTATCGACGGCAAAATAGCGGCGGTTGACACTGATATAAAAATTGACGCTCAACACGAATACAACGCCGTCGGAAAAATTGTTACGCCGGGCTTGATTGATATGCACGTACATTTCAGGGAGCCGGGACAAGAGGCTAAGGAAGATTTTGAAAGCGGCAGTAAGGCGGCGGTTGCTGGCGGCTATACTACCGTTGCAACAATGCCGAATACTTCGCCCGTTGTCGATAACGCCGCGCTTGTTCGTTCAATGATTCAACGCGCAAATGAAGTTGGAATTATCAACATAAAAATTATTGGAGCGGTTACAAAAAATCAAGCCGGACAAGAATTAGCAGAAATGCGGGATATGATTGACGCGGGCGCGGTTGCTTTTTCTGACGACGGCAAATTTGACGATAACGCCAAAATTTTTATGAACGCGCTGGATTATCTGCACGGCACGGGAAAAATTATTATCTGCCATGAAGAAGAAACTTCACTTGTAAAAGAAGGCGTTATGAATGAAGGCTCGCGCAGTGCAATTTTAGGCTTGAAAGGGCGTCCCAGTGTTGCTGAAGATATTGCAGTTGCGCGGGATTGTCTTTTGGCTGAATATACCGGCGGGCGCGTTCATATTGCTCATATGAGTTCAGCTCGCGCAGTTGAAATTGTACGTGACGCAAAAAAGCGCGGCGTCAAAGTTACGGCTGAAGTTACGCCGCAACATTTAACCTTGACTGATGAAATTGTAAATCCTGCCGATACTTCCACAAAAATTAATCCGCCGCTCCGTACAAAAAAAGACTGCGAAGAACTTTTGAAGGGCTTGCTTGACGGTACGATTGATTGTATTGTTACGGATCATTCGCCGCACGCCGCCGAAGAAAAAGACAGAGAATATATTTACGCGCCGAGCGGTTTTCCCGGTCTTGAAACTTCACTTGGTATTTTGTTGACAGATTTATATAATAAAAGTATAATAGATTTACCTGAATTAATTTCAAAAATGACATACGAGCCCGCAAAAGTTTTGGGAATTGACGCCGGAACTTTGAGCGTTGGAAGTTGGGCAGATATTACGATTATTGATACTGAATTGGAATGGACAGTTGACGCCGAAAAATTTTACACGCGCGGCAGTCATTCGCCTTTCGTCGGCAGAAAATTAAAAGGGCGCGCAGTTGCTACGATTGTTCACGGCGATTTAATGAAACTGTTATGAGGTGGCACTATGAAAATTTATCCTGATACAAAAATTTATATGGTTTGTCCTGCAAATATTCACAGCGGCGGTCCCGAACTTTGCCATCAGCTTGTTTCACAGCTTGTACAATTTGGCGTTAATGCTTATATTTTCTACTTGGAAGCAGATCGCGGAAATTTCAATTCGGAAAATCCTGTTGACGATTTTTATAAAAAATATCATTGCCCCTACGTTTTGCAAATTGAGGATGAACCGCAAAATATTTTGATTATGAATGAGACCGGTAATTGGCTTTATAGTGCTTTTAAGAATGTAAGAAAAATTTTTTGGTGGATGAGTGTTGATAACTACCTTCAAAACATGTCAACTTTCTTTTCTCAAAGGATGGCTAATCCACTTGCCGAGCCTATGCCAAAATTTTTCTATTTTCAAAATGATGAAACCGAACATTGGGTACAATCTGAATATGCACGGCAATTTCTGGAATTGAATGGCGTACCGGCAACAAAGGTTTATTCTGTCGAAGATTATTTGAATCAAACTTTTTGGATCAACGCCGGAAATATCGACCTTTCCGAAAAACAAGATATTATCGTCTTTAATCCTTTAAAAGGTCTTGACGTTACAAAAAAACTTGTAGATATGGGACCGAATATTTATTGGGCACCAATAAGAAATATGACGCCTGCAGAAGTTCAAGATTTATTGGCGGCGTCGAAAGTTTATATAGATTTCGGCAACCATCCCGGCAAAGACAGAATCCCGCGCGAGGCAGCTCTTTCCGGTTGTGTTGTCATTACCGGCAAACGCGGCGCGGCGGCTAATGATATTGATATTAATATTCCCGACGAATTTAAATTTGGTGAAACGGACGAAGATTTACCGCGCATAATGGAAAAAATTTTTGATGTGTTTGAAAATTTCGGTGTAAATTATCTCAAGCAAGAAGAATACCGCAAAAGGATTTTGGACGATAAAGCGCGCTTTGCAAGAGAAGTAGCCGCCGCTTTTAATATTACACCACCTGAAAGGCAACCTTTCGCCGTTGTGCAGGGACTTTCTGAAAAGGGATTAAATTTCATTAATATGCTTTTGACACAAAATATCATCCCCAACTTTATTATCGACGATACTTTCTGCGATATGAGAAACTTTGAAGACAACGGCGTTATAAAAACTTCCAACAATACAAATTATTTCATTTTGCCGAATTTGCCCGGCTATGGAATTATGATAATTTCTTCCGAAGATGCAAAGTTTTTGTACAACGAAGGAAGAATTAAAAAATTTGCGCTGTTGACTCCAACGGATGAAGAAATTGAATCTGCGTTTGAAACTTTTGATCCGGCGCGGGAAGATTTACTTGTTTTTAATCCCAACTGAAAAATGCCTACTTCGATTTTGAGGCGGAATTTAGCCGCTTGAAAATCTTTTATATATGAAGGGAGAAATTAATTTGCCTAAGAAAGAAAACCTCAAAAAGGTAATGGTTATTGGCTCCGGTCCTATTGTAATTGGGCAGGCGGCAGAATTTGACTACGCGGGCTCTCAAGCTTGCCGCGCACTGAAAGAGGAAGGCTTGGAAGTTGTTTTAGTCAATTCAAACCCCGCAACGATTATGACTGATGTTA
>CALDHY010000088.1 GCA_937901445.1 uncultured Selenomonadales bacterium | reverse complement strand
TGCATGCGTTGCAGAAATTTTAACGTTGCCGGTAAAAACGGAGTGCGGCGGGCGACACCATCACTAAATTTCTTTTTTTTAAATCTTGGAGTCTCTATGATAGAAATTGTCAACGTTTCAAAATTTTTCGGCGAAAAACGCGCCCTCAACAATATAAATTTAACTATTCCCGACGGCGAAACTTTAGCTATTATCGGCGGCAGCGGCTCCGGCAAGTCCACTTTGCTTAGACTTGTGATCGGGTTAATTAAACCTACAAGCGGCAAAATTTTAATTGACGGCGAAGATATTTCAAATTTTAATGAAGAACAAATGACAAAAATTCGATTAAAAATGGGAATGGTTTTTCAATATTCCGCGCTCTTCGATTCTATGACTGTTGGAGACAACGTGGCGTTCGGTCTTGTCGAACATACCAATTTGCCGCGTGAAAAAATTAACCGGATTGTTAAGGAAAAACTCGCGCAGGTCGGACTTGAAGGCGTTGAAAAGCTTATGCCCAATGAACTTTCAGGCGGTATGAAAAAGCGCGTTTCACTTGCCCGCGCCATTGCCTTTGAGCCGAAAATTATTTTTTACGATGAACCTTCAAGCGGCTTGGATCCCGTAACTACCAACAAGATTGACGAACTGATTATTTCAACACAAAAAGCCTTGAATGTCACAAGCATTGTTGTTACTCATGATATGGTTAGTGCGTGCCGAATTGCTGACAGAATTGCAATGGTTTACAGCGGCGATTTAATTGCTGTTGATACGGTTGAAAATTTTAAAAAGATTGACGACCGGCGCATTAAAGAATTTTTCCGCGTGCTTTAAAGAGGTGATAATTTGAGTGCAGAAGCAAAAGTAGGCGCGTTTGCTATTGGCGGGCTTTCAATGTTGAGTGCCGCGCTTATCGGCTTGGGCGAAATAGATTTTGGCTCTGACAAGCAATTTATTTTGTACGCGCCTTTCAGACAAGTTTTGGGGCTTGAATCTTCAGCAGACGTGCGCCTTAGCGGCGTTCCTGTCGGCAAAGTTGATTCTATCGTTAATGCAAATGGCGGCGTCCTTGTCACAATGAAAATCGATGAAAATATAAAAATCCCTGATAATTCAACGGCGAATATTACCAGCGTAGGGGTTATGGGTTCAAAGTTTGTAAACATTACGCCCGGTATTGACAACGGCGATTATTTGATGAACGGCGATTCAATCAAAGTTACTGAAGAAGCTGATATGAATTCAATCTTTGAAAGTATGGATAAAGTTATGGGCAAAGTCGATACACTTTTACAAGACGTTGAAAAAATTATCGGCAATGACGCCTTTCAAAAATCTGTCGTAGAAATGAGCGATAACTTAAAGCAAGCCTCTGAACACGTCAACAAACTCACTGAAACTTTTGACAGAATAGCCGCCACAAACGAAGGTCAAGTTAATCAAATGGCGCAACAAATGAACGCGCTTTTAACTTCGATGAATACTACAATGAAAACTGTTGAACATATGACGGCTAATCTTGACAAATTCGCCGGCGACCCGCAAACTGTCCAACAACTGCAAGCCACGCTTTCAAATATTGCCGCCACGACAAAATCTGTTGCCGAAATTGCAAACAATATGAACGGCGCACTCGGTGATAAAAAAGTTGCCGAAGATTTAAAGGCGACGGTTGCAAACGCCAAAGAAATTTCTGAACGCGCAAATAGTCTTTTGGGCAAAGTTGACGGTGCGGCAACTGCAGTTGAATTTAATCCTTCTGTTGAAATGCTTTACAGCGGCAAAAATCACGATTGGAATACAAATTTAAACTTGGAAATTTCAAAAGACGGTACCGGCTTGAATTTGGGCGTTGAGGATATTGGCGACGGCTCGAAATTAAACGCGCAAATTGCAAAACGCTGGGAAGATTTTGGAGCGCGCGCAGGAATTATCGCCGGAAAACCGGGCGTGGCAGTTGATGCTTACGCGGGCGCGGCTACTTTTTCGGCTGAAGCTTTTGATCCTAATGATTTTAATCTTCGCCTGAAGTCTCAATTCAAAATTACAGACAACGCCTCATTGCTCGCGCAGTTCCACCATCTTAATCACAAAGACGAACGCGCCGCCTATTTCGGCTTGAAATATGATTTTTAGGGATTAAGGGCTAAGGGTTAAGGAAAATCCCTAATCCCTAATCCTTAATCCCTAATCCTTAATCCTTAATCCTTAATCCTTAAAACGAAAGGAAGTTTTACTATGTTTCGTAAATTCGCTCTTATTTCAGCGGCGATTCTTGCCGTTGCAAATTCAGCAAGTGCGGTTGACATTGTAGATTTAAATCTTGATGAAACAATTCAGCGCGCACTTGAAAATAACCGCACCGTCAAACGTTCAATCGCAAGTCGTGCAAGTGCTTATTGGGCACTGCGTCAAGCGCGCCGCAATTCCGGTCCCCGCCTTTCTTGGGATTCAACCGCAAATGCAGTTGGCGGCTCCCAATATGACAGTTACAATCACAGGCTTTTCTCAAATACTGCCACTGTTTCATATCCGCTTTACGCCGGCAGTTCTTTAAAAGAAGGGCGAATAGCTGCGCGATACGGTCTTAATTCGGCTGATATGGAACTTGAAAACTCTTTGCAGACCATCAGACAAACTGCCACGAATTATTATTTCAATGTTTTAAGATGCCGCAACGAAATTGAAGTTTACAGTGAAAATGTTCGTACGATGCAGGAACATTTACAAAACGTCAACGCGCAATTTCGCGCAGGTACAGTAGCAAAGGCTGACGTTTTATCTTCACAAGTTAATTTGGCAAACGCCCAGCAAGCTCTTATTTCGGCGCAAAATGATTATGATGTTGCAGTTGCAACTTTAAGCAATTATTTATTACTTCCGGCAGATACAATAATTAGGGCGCAAGATCAGCTTACCTACACTCCCTACAATTTAAATTTGGCAGATTGTACGGCTTACGCGCTGGAAAATCGCCCTGACATTGCGGCGGCAGATTATGCAGTAAAGCAAGCTGAAAGCGGCGTACGCAGTGCGAAAAGCGGTTATCGCCCGACAGTCAACGCGGTTGCTACAAAGGGGATGAACGGTAAATCGCCTTTCAGTGACAGTTACAGCGACAGTTGGACGGCGGGAATTTCTGCAAGTTGGAATATTTTTGATAACGGCGTAACGGCGGCTGAAGTTGAAAGTGCAAAGGCAAGTTTGGCGGCGGCTGAAGAAACGGCTGCTGAAACTCGTGAAGGCGTTCAGTTGGAAGTTCAAAGTGCTTTTTTAACTTTACGCGCGGCTGAAAGAAATATTGCCACTACCCGCGTTGCCATTGCCTCTGCAGAGGAAGATTTTAAAATTGCGCAGGTAAGATACGCCGCCGGTGTTGGTACAAACTTAGACGTTACAGACGCTTCAGATAAACTTACTCAAGCCAAAAATAACTATTACAACGCGCTTTACACTTACAACACCGCTAAGGCAGACCTTGATAAAGCTATGGGTATTCCCGTTAGTATTGACGTTGTACGTTATGTCAATGCTGAAGCTGAAGGCAAAGACGCCGCAGACGCTCGCGCAGATTCCGCCGTTACTACTGATTATGCTGAAGTTCCGGAACTTCAAGAAATTCAACCTACCGTTACGATTGACCTTTCAGACGCCACGCCTATGACAGATTAAGAAATTTTCACTATTCCTTAGTCCCTATATCCTAATCCCTAAAAAAAGGAGTGTTTGTCTTGAAAAAGTTCCTGAAAATTTTTATTGGGATTTTGTTTGCAACCGCTATTTTCGGCGGTTTTTATTTGTTTGCAAAACGTGACGCGCTCCTTCACGAATTGCTGAACAGCCCCGACACTATAAATCGTATTGAAAAATTTGCCTCCGACCTTATCGGTACTCAAGTTAAAGTAGGCAATTTTTTAGTTGAGGATTTAAATCTTTTTTCCATGCAAGACAGCGCGTTGATTGTCAACAACATTGAAGTTTTCGATAAAAACAATGAACTTATCGCGCAGGTTGACAAGGCTAAAGTTACTTTCAAACTCATAGACTTAGATTATTTGATAAAGGGCGCGGGGATTATTGACGAAATTAATATTACCGGCGCGCAGGCGTTCATAAAAAAGCGCGACGATAATTCTTGGAACGTTCAAGATATAAAAATAAAAGACACGGGCGAAAGTAAGTTTAACGCTGAAATAAATCTGCGCGAGGGTACGGTTACGGCGGAATTTGACGGCAAAAATATTTCAGTCGAAAATATAGAGGCAACCGCTGATTGTTCAGATATGACCGCCATTGAAACAAAACTTTCAGCCGAAACTTTGGGCAGTCAAATTAACGCCACCGGAACTTTGGGCTCAAATAAGCAAATTATTAACGCAATTATTGATACTGCAGATATTTTAAAAATTTTACCGTACCTGCCCGAAAATACTTTGCCTGAAAATATCACGATTCACAAGGGCAGAGCAAATAATATTGTACTAAACATTTTGCGGCGCGGCGAACTTTTAAGTTACAGCGGCTTCACAGATTTTACAAACGGCGCAGTTAGAATTGAAGACACTGAAATTACCGGTATTTCCGGCTCGTCAACTTTCACTGATTCAGAATATATTATTAACGCAAGCGCGGCGGCTAACGGGCAAAGTGCAACCGTAAGCGGCAAAATTCGCACCGATACAGACGAAATGTTTTTTGACGTAGACGCCAAATCAGATTATTTTGTACCTTCAGCAATTATTGAAAATATTGGAATTGACGGCGGCGCAAGTTTTACGGCGCACGTTTTCGGCACGGTTAAAGATCCTAAAGTTGAGGCAGATATAAAATCAAATTATCTCGGTTATGAAAATCTTTCTGCACGAAATATCAGCACAAAATTAAAGTACGTCAACAACGCGGTTTTTCTGTCAAACATTTATGCTGAAAGTTTTGGCGGCTCCGTTACCGGCGAATTTGAAATAACCGCACAAACTTTAGCTTACAACGCGCACTTGAAGGCGCACGGAATTAATTTGCTTGCAGTCAGAAATTATCTCGGCGCAGATATACCCGTTTTCGGCGACGTTGATGCAGACGTTGCACTGAACGGCACGGGCGCAGATTTAAAAACTTTGAACGTTTACGGCTCGGCAAGCGGGCAAAATATTTCTTACCAAAATTTTTTAGTCAACAACTTTGACGCTTCATTCTATCTTAAGGAAGACGATATAAAGTTTGACTACCTTAATTTGACGCTGCCCAATCACGGCACAATCAATCTTGAAGGTACTTTAGTTGACACAAAAAAATTAGACTTGGATTTTTACGCGGCGCATGTAGATTTAAGTTTGGCGAAAAAGTTTAACCCTGCCATTGAAATTAGCGGCTTGAGTGATTTTAACGGCTCGATTCACGGCGATATTGATAACCCGCAACTTACCTTGACGCTTACGGCGATAGGAGACCCGCGCCACAAGTTACCCGGTAAAGCTTTCAATCAAGAATTTGACAATATAAATTTGGCAATATCCGGCAGTTTGGACGCTGTCAATTTTGAATCATTTGAACTTGTAAAAGACGGCAACAAACAATGGCAAATTATGGACGGCTGGATTAATTTTAAGGAACAAACTTTGAACGTTCGCCTTGATACAGTCGGAGCGCGCCTTGAAGGTATTGTTGAATTGCTCGCGCCTACTCAAGAATTAACCGGCAAAATTGACAATACAATAAGGGCGCAGGGAAGTTTTAAAAATTTTGATTTTACCAATTTGGATCTTGTCGGCTACGTCGAAATGCAATACGGCAGTTATCGCGGTTTTTTAATCAGCAGTATGCGCGGCGATTATTTCATTGAAAAGGGCGGCAATTTCCGGCTTCAGGATTTTGAAATTATAACGCCAATGATTGACATGGTTTTAAACGGCACGATAAATATAAAAAGTTTTGAAATGGATTTTACAGTTAGCGGGCGTGAAATAGATTTGCGGCGTTTTCAAAGTCAATTCCCGTATGAAGTCAGCGGCACGGCAAAATTTGAAGGCTTGATAAGCGGTAATATTGACGCGCCGAAATTTGACGGGCAAATTAATTCTGAATTGTTGACGTTTAACGGCGTTGACTTGAAAAATATCACGGGGCACATTGGAGCAACGGGTAATACTGTAGTTTTGGACGACGTGAAATTTAATCAAGGGCGCGGCAAGTATGAAATGCAACTTACGGCAGATATTGCAAGCAAGGCAATGAGCGGGCTTGTTACTGTTGAAAAAGCAGATGTTGAGGCAATGGCGGCTCTTGCCAATAAAAATCTTAAATTTTTGCACGGCGAATTAACCAGCAACATTGAACTCGGCGGCAATTATGATAATCCCGCCGTCAAATTAATTGGCAACATTGAAAAGGGCGCGGTCGGTACTTACGATTTACACGATGTTTTAATTGATTTAAACGTACTTAATTATGTGGCAACTATAAATAATCTGCGCGGCTTGCAGGGCGAAAAAGGCGTATTTGAAGTTTCAGGCAACGCCAATTTGTACGGCAACTTAGATTTACTTGCAAAGGCAACAAGCATTGAACTTGGAGTTTTCGGCGCAATGGCGGGCGTTGACGCAGATTTTGTCGGTACTACAGATTTACATGCAAAAGTTACCGGCGATATAAATAATCCCGTCGGCGATTTGGTTTTGAGTGCAACGGGCGGTATTAAAGGCTCTACTTTTGATTTATTGCGCGGGCACGTAACTTTCAAGGATTGGATTTTTGAAGTTGTTGAAATGACAGTCGAAAGTGCGATTGGCGAAAAAGTTTACAAATTGGGCGCAAAGGGTACAATCCCTGTTGAGGCGTTTTATATTGAAAATGATTATCCCGGCGCGGAAATGAATTTGCAAGTTTCGCTTGACGAGGCAAATTTAAGCTTACTTCCTGTTTTAAGCAAAATGGTCGGTTGGGCAACCGGCGAAATGGCGGGTACTTTGACAATCACCGGCACCGCTTCCAATCCTCAAATTAACGGCAAAATTTCCCTTGCTGACGGCACGGTAAAAATTAACGGGATGAAAAATTTAATCGAACATATCAACATTTCAACAGAATTTTTAGGCAACAGATTTTTTGTTGACGATTTTTCCGGCAACATTGGCGCGGGTAATTTCGCACTTACCGGCGGCTTAAATTTTTCAGATTTTAAAGTTAGCAATTACAAATTTGACTTTGTGGCTGACGCGCTGGATATTCAAAGTGATTTTTTCAGCGGTCCTCTCAATGCAGAATTTTCTTTGACCGAAGAAACTTTTTTCCGCAGGACTTTACCAAAAGTTTCGGGGCACGTTGATTTTGATAAATGTTTATTCAGTATTCCTGCCATTCCTGATTCAGATGACGAACTGCCCGAAATTTTATTGGACGTTGCAATAAATTTAGGCGATAAAGTTCACTTTTACAGTTCGCGGTTGTATAATATGTACTTAACCGGAAATGTTAAATACGAAGGAACAACGCGGCATCCTAAACCTTCAGGAATTATTTCAGTGAAACGCGGCGCAACGTTGAATTATATCTCAACAGTTTTTGACGTACGCGAGGGCGAATTGTACTTTAATCAAATGGATTCTTTTCTTCCAAGTGTCAATTTCAGGGCAGATACGCGCCTTACAGATATTCGAGTTGAATTGGCTGTAACCGGCACTTTAGATAATAATATGGATATTAAATTGACTTCCAATCCTGAAAAATCGCAAACTGAAATTGTACAAATTTTGACTCTGCGCGACGCTTACGGCAACCAAACTTCAAATATGTCAATGGCAGACGTTTTGGCGATAGGCTTGCAGATGAGTATTTTGGGCGATGTTGAAGACACTGTAAAAAGAAATTTGGGGCTTGACAGATTTATATTTTCAAGCGGTTCCGGCAGTGCCTTAGACAGTTTTGCAAGCAAAGAAATTGACACGGGGCAACGCAACGAGGAATTTAATATTTCAATCGGCAAGTACGTTACTGACAAATTAATGTTGAAGTATACGCAGGGAATTAACGGCGAAAGAGTCACTCGTTACGGTTTCCAGTATGATATTAATGACAATTTGGGCTTTACGGTCGAAAAAGAAAAACGCGAATTCATCTTCAGTCTTGAAGCAAGATATAAATTCTAAGGTTAATGATGGTTGAAAAAGCTAAATACCGCCTGAAATCGATTTTAAGCCACATTGAAAATTTTTTGATAAAAATGTACACTGACGCGTGAAAAATTGATTGTAGGGCTATTGTAGCGCACGTACGGGCAGATTTTTTTTACTGCAAGAAATTTTTTCAACAAATTCAAATAAAATTTACTTAAACCTTAGAAAACTAGGAGGTAAAATTTTGAAAAAAAAAGCAACAATTTGCATGGCGGTACTTTTGACAATGCCGCTGTATATGGGCTTTAAAGACTACGAAACACCAAACGAAAATTCTAATGCTGCAGCCAATGAAACTCCGGCTGAAAATACCGGCAACAATCCGCAAACTGAAACTCCGACTGAAAATACCGGCAACAATCCGCAAACTGAAACTCCTACCGAAAATACCGGCGATAATCCAATTACCGAACAACAAACAACGCCTGACAATGTTTTACAAAGTTTAGAAATGATGAAAGAATACATGAGCAAATTTAACGGTAAAACGATTGTCAATATTGCATACGAAGGCGCAAGCGATGCTACACTTCCAACACTTAAGGCGGCGATTATGGCGCGCGTCGGCGAAGAATTTTCGGCAGATATTGCGATGCGCGACCGCGATGCAATTATTAATACCGGCTATTTTTATGAAGCTTATCAAACTTTTCAAGAAGTTCCTGAAGGCGTGCTTGTAACTTATCACGCTATGGAAAATCCTGTTTTGCGAAAGGTTGAAATTATCGGAAATACGCTTTACAAGGTTGAAGATTTAAATAAACTTGTAACCGTTCGCCGAAATTCCGTAATCAATCGAATTACTTTAGATGACAATTTGCGGGCGATTCAGGAAAAGTACCATCAAGACGGCTATATTTTAATGAAAATTACTGATATGAACGTTGACCAAGACGGCTTGCTGACTTTGAAAATTAATGAAAGCACGCTTGAAGGTTACAGCGTCAAGGGCAACAAGAAAACTAAAGATTATGTTGTACTGCGCGAAATGCGCCAAAAAACCGGCGAGCCTTTCAATGCAAAATTGGCGCGGCGCAGTATGGATCGCGTTTACAACTTGGGATATTTTGAAGATGTCAATGTAAAAATGTTGCCGGGCGTTGAACCGAATGCAATAATAATGGAAGTCAACGTAAAAGAAAGACGCACGGGAACTTTCGGCGTAGGCGCAGGTTACAGCACGCGTGACGGTTTGCTGGGAAGTGTAAGCATTTCAGATACAAACTTTAGAGGAACCGGCGACGCAATTTCACTTTCATTTGAAAAAAGCGCGGAAGAATCTGACGCGCACGGCTTTACTTTTGCCTATAAAAGACCGTGGCTTGACAGTAAAGAAACTGCCGCCACTTTAAGATACTATAACCGCACTTACGAATTTTACGATTACGATACACAGGGCAACTTGAAAGAACGTTATATGAGAAAATATACCGGCGGTGAAGTTACTGTAAGCCGTCCGCAAAGTGAATATTCTACCAACTACTTGACAATTCGACACAGAAAAGACGCCTATGTAAGGCACGTATCCAGCGGCAACGCAGGAGATCGCAGCGGCGCGGCGGGCGCAGATTGGCGCAATGCAAATTTCGGCGTTACGCGGGCGATAATTTTTCAGCACGTAACAGACACGCGCGACAATATTTATAATCCTTCAACCGGCGGCAGGGTTGCTCTTACCGGCGAATTTGGCGGCTTATGGGGCGGAGATTTTACTTTTCAAAAGTATGATATTGACCACCAGCAATTTTTCAAGGCGGGCGATCATTCGCAAGTATGGGCGTTTAAATCTGCTTACGGTGTCGGACACGGCGATTTAACAGAATTTAACCAATTCAGGGTCGGCGGACAAAATACACTGCGCGGCTATCGTGACGACCAATTCAGAGGCAACCGAATGTTTTTAAGCACGCTTGAATATCGTTTCCCGCTTGCAAAGAAAGTTCAAGGAATTGTTTTCACGGATTGGGGCGGCACTTGGGACAGCGGCTTTTTCCCTGACGGCGGCGATATTTACGGCAGCGCGGGTTTAGGCGTTGCATTGAATACACCGCTCGGACCTTTGCGCTTGGATTACGGGCGCGGCTCTCAAGGCGGCAGATTCCACTTTAATATCGGCGGCGGTTTCTGATTAATAGTTAAAAATATGAGGTAGCATATGACAACTTATAAATACTTTCAGCCGGAATACGTCAGCAAATTTAAATGTGACGGGCAAGCTTGCTCCGCGCGTTGTTGCAGAAATTGGAACATCAGCATTGACAAAAAAACTTACAAAAAATATTCGCACTTAAAGCCAAAAAGTGTAGCAAGAGAAATAACACGGCAAATTACAACTAACGACGAATTAAAATCTTATTCAATAAAACTTGACGAAAATAAAAACTGTCCTTTTTTGACAGAGGATAATTTGTGCGGTATCCGGCTAAAATACGGCAAAGATTTTTTGTCTGAATCCTGCGCGACGTACCCGCAAGTTACGTGGCACATTGAAGATTTTTATGAAAACTCGCTAACTTTGACCTGCCCTGTAGCCGCAAATTTAATTTTACTCTCAAAAGAACCAATGAAATTTGAAAAAATCGAAGTCCCCAAAAAACTTCATAAATCAGTCATACCTCAAAACCTTTTGCCGGAAAATATCCGAAAGTGTTTTTTAACAATACAAGAAACCCAAATAAAAATTTTGCAAGAACGCTCCCTGACAATCGACCAACGCCTTTTGATGTTGGGATTGTACTTTGACAAGATAGATGAACTTTTTAGAAATGAACGAACCGTAGACTTTGAAAAATTAAGTCCCATTTATCAAAGTCAAAGTTTCCTGCAAGAACAATCCGCACAATTTTCAGCCGTTTTAACATTTAACGCTCACGAACATATGAGAATTATGCTTGATATTTTTGAAAAATTGTACAGCGATGAAAACGCCAAAATGTCTGCAGACAGAAAATTTCTGGATGATGTAATTAATGCTTTAAAGATTAAGCTTGACGAAAATAATACCGTAAAAATCAGTTCCGTAGCAGAAAATTATTTGGCACTTGGCGAGGAGCGGCAAAAAATTTTAAGCCGTTTCGGAACGATTTTTGAAAATTATCTTGTTAATGAATTATTTGTAAATTTGTACCCCTTTAGGTTTAATGACAGAACCTTTTTGAACTACGGTGTTTTCGTGACGATTTATAAAATGTTGGAGCTTTTTACACTTTCAATTTCGATAGCCAATGAACAACTTGACGAATCTGAATTAGTCAAAATTATCGGCTGGCACGTAAATAATACCGAACATAACCTCAAATACATAAAAATAATTCAGGAACATTTTGAGGATAAAGAAAACCTGTTGGAAATAATGCAAAGTATGTTGCAGTTTTAAAATATGAAATGGATAAATCATCAGATAACGACGGGCTTTATAGTTTACGCGGCGACAAATGACGCCCTTGCAGTGGCAGCCGGTATAGCGGGCGCGGTTATTCCCGACAAAGTCGAAGGCTCCCCGCCAAAAGAAAGTACTGCTTACTGGAAGTGGCGCAAAAAGCATCGCACGTGGTCTCATTTCCCGCCGTTATATTTTTTTTTGTTGATAATAGTTCAGGGCGTCAATTTTTATTTTAAAAATCCAATCGCCGAAATACTTTGCAACCTTCTAAGCTATATTTTAATTGGCGCGTTGTTGCACATTGCGGAAGATGGAATTTGCGGCAAGGTTCCAATTTTCAGTACAAAAAAAAAGCACGGGCTCAAACTTTTTAAAGTAGGCTCAACCGGCGAATATTTTTGGACTTTTTTAATTGTTACGGCGTGCGTGGCGTTCAGTTTCAGAGAAATTTTAAACGCCGAAATTAATTTGACACAATTTATACAAAATATTAATATTAAAGAAATTGGCGAAAAGATACTAGACATATTCGCCGGATTAAATTTTTAGGAGAGATTTAAAATGAAAAATTATTCTTATCAAACGGAGCGCACTTGCTCCAAACAAATTAACTTCAGCATTGACGACGAAGGCAAACTTCATAACGTTCAATTTATTGGAGGCTGTCCCGGCAATTTACCGGCAATCAGCAAACTTGTTGAAGGCAAAGACGCCAAAGAAATTGCTGATATTTTGCGCGGCAATCCTTGCGGCTCACGCGGTACAAGTTGCGCAGATCAACTCGCGCTTGCCATTGACCAAATTTAAGGATTAAGGATTAAGGGCTAAGGATTAAGGATTAAGGGCTACGGAAAAAGAACGTACATTTACAATAAAAATTTTTATTCTAGAAAAAATTATTCGGCGGGCAAATCATCAAGATTAACTTTGCCAATTTTACCTGCGCGAAATTCTGAAAGGATAAGTCGCGCAGTTTTTTCAATGTCAACAACGCCGCCGCGCCGAATGCAGCCGCGTTTAATTCCAATCTGATTTAAAATTTCGTGTCCTTCAGTTGGTAAATTTTCAAGCTTGTAACGTTCAATAAGACCGGCGGGGAATTTTGCGGCTAAAGTTTCCAGCAACAGATAAACCGTTTCTTCAATATCTAAAACTTCGTCGTTAATGGCGTACGTCCAAGCAAGTTTCAGCGCAATATCTTTATCTTCAAATTTATGGTACAAAATGCCGGGCGTATCGAGTAAGTCTAAGCCGTTATCAATTTTAATCCACTGTTTTGAACGGGTAACGGCGGGGCGATTTTCAGCCTTAGCACGATTGACGCCGCCTAAACGATTAATCAAAGTAGATTTACCGACATTCGGTATACCGACAATCATAGCGCGTGCAGAGCGCGGTTTTGCGCCGAATTTCTCAAGCTTGTGAGTTTTCGGCGCGGCTATTTTTTTTGCGGCGGCGATTAAATTTTTTATCCCTGCGCCTTTGACAGAATCAACGGCAACGGCAGTAATATTTTTATCGCCGAAATATTTTAACCATAAATCTAAATTTGCGGCTAAGTCAGATTTTGTCAATGCAATTAATTTCGGTTTATCGCCAATAATTTCTTGCAGCAGTGGATTTTGGCTTGAAAGCGGGATTCTTGCGTCAAGCACTTCAATAATTAAATCGACAAGCTTAATATTTTCGGCGATTAATTCTTGAGTCTTTTTCATATGACCGGGAAACCATTGTATTTCGTTCAAAATAAAACCTCCAGTTTTAAGGATTAGGGAATAAGGACTAGGGATTAGGGAATTTTAAAAATTTGAAAGGAAAAAAATTAATGGAAGAAATCTCTCAAGTTTTTTTACAATTTATAAATTCATACGGCTACATAGCGGTAGCAGTTTTAATGGCAATGGAAAATGCCTGCATCCCAATTCCGAGTGAATTAATTTTGGGATTTGCAGGCTACTTGATATTTGATGAACAAATGACATTTACCGGCGCAATGACGGCAGGGATGACAGGCGGAATGCTCGGCTCCATTTTTGCATACGCGGTAGGAAGTACGGGCGGGCGGGCGTTCGTCGATAAGTACGGCAAATATTTTTTTATAAAGAAATCGCACGTAGATTTGGCGCAACGCTGGTTTGATAAGTACGGTATTCGCGCAGTTTTCTTTAGTCGAATGTTGCCGGTGGTACGAACGTTTATTTCTTTACCGGCAGGATTCGCGCGGGTAAATTTTCCGGCGTTTTTATTTTATACATTTGCGGGAAGTTTGCCGTGGACTGCGTTAATTTTGTACGCGGGGATAATGTTGGGCGAAAACTGGAAATATCTTTTGGAATTAGGACACGAGGCAAGCATCGCCTTTGTAATAATCTGCGCGATAGTTTTAATTGTGTGGTATTTGCGCCGGAAAAAATAAAAAAGGCAACTTTCGCCGTCGGGCGGTATTAAAAATTTTCCGCCGTGTATTTGAGAATCTGCTTTTTATAAATTTCCGTCCCGCGTTCTTCAAGATTCACGAAAACAACTTTCATATCGTATTCGGGATAATCATTCAGCCAATCGCTAACCGAATTAATTGCAATGTACGTCGCAAGACTTACCGGAAATTTGCGCGCGCCGGTTGAAATTGCCGGTAAAGCCACGCTGTGCAAATTATTTTCTCGTGCAAGATCCAGGATATTCATATAACAGACAGAAAGTAAAAGCGTATCCTTAATTTTTTTGAAGTACTTGGGTCCGACGGCGTGAATAACATTCTTTGCGGGCAGGTTAAAACCGCCGGTAATTTTTGCTTCAGCGACGTTGCAACTTTTTAATTCTTTGCAAGCTTCAGCAAGTTTTAAGCCGGCTACTTGTTGAATCATTCTGCTAAGTGTACTTCCCAACATTCGAGTATTAACCGAATTTACAATGGCGTCAACTTTCAAATTCGTAATATCGCCGGTAAAAAGCCTGACGTTGTCAATAAAATATTTAATCTTGCCGTAGAAATTTTCATAATCAGTTTCAAGCAAATCTTTCAGCGGCGTTAAATCGTCAAAAGTTTTTACGTCAAGCGGCGGGTTATCTATAATTTGCCCGCTGCGAAAATCTACAAATTGAACGTTATCAAAGTTTTCTTGCGGCTTTTCACTTGAAATTTCAGCGTAAAATCTGTCCAAAACTTCAAGCATTTCAGGCGTTAATCTTTTGCGGCATTCAAGTTTCAATTCGTAGGGAACGCCATAAAAAGCCTCCGCAATACTTCCGGCAATATCTGCTTGAGTATCTGCATCGCCGCCTAATGAAACTGCATTTCTTATAGCGTCTTCAAAATCTCTTGATTCCAGAAAAGCAATAATCGCTTCAGGTACAGATTCACTGCAAGCCGTATAAGGCGCGTATACCGGGCGTATTTCGTCAAGTGTCCTTGAAAGATTGTAACTAAAATTTTTCTCAATAAAATTTTTTATGTCAACTTTAGACGCGCCGTTTCTTGCAAGGAAAATCGCGCAGGCAACCGATACCGCGCCATAAATTCCTTCAGGATCATTATGACTTACTGCGGCAGAAAGTTTGGCAAAAATTTTGGTTGCAGACAAAGAATCAAAAAACCAGCCTACCGGCGAAACTCTCATTGCCGAGCCGTTGGTGTAGCCGCCGTAAGGTTGAGGGTTTTCTGCCAAAATCCAATGTTTAAAACTGCGACTGTAGCCGCTGTGAAAATATTTATTGCCCCAATTTTGCAAGCACTTTTTAAATTCATCTGAAGAATTGACGTCGGCAGAATTGCGAATTTTTAAAAGTGCGTCGGCAACTGCAACAGTCAAAACTGTATCATCGGTAAACCGGTTGCGTTCAGTAAAAAGTTCAAAATTCTTTGTCTTAATGGCGCGCCGCCTGCCTTCAAAGCGCGAGCCTATAATATCGCCTAAAATTGCGCCGTACATATTTTTCAAGACCTTTCATTTATTGGCGAGAGCTTTTATAATGCTTGTGGTTGAATGACCGGCAACGAATGGAACAAGTTCAACTTTGCCGCCGTAACTTTGAACAATTTTAGCTTCAGGAATTTTATCAACTGTATAATCGCCGCCCTTAACGTAAATATCCGGCTTAACCTGCGCGACAAGATTTTCAGCTGTACGTTCGCCAAACAAAACTACATAATCGACAGCCTTAAGACCGAGCAAAACTTCAGCGCGGTCTTTTTCGTTATTAATGGGGCGCGTTTCGCCCTTCAAAATTTTTACAGATTCATCGGTATTCAAGCCGACAATTAAAATATCGCCAAAACTTTTAGCCGCCGTCAAGTATCGAACGTGCCCGACGTGCAGAATATCAAAGCAGCCGTTGGTAAAAACAATTTTCTTGCCGCTCTGCCGAATTTCATTGCAAGTTTCAGCGATTAAATTTCTTTCAATTAACATTTCAGTAACCCCTGTTGACGAACTGCGCGGCGTCCAAAACCTCAATCAATTCTCTAATATTAACCGTGCTTGTACCGAGTTTTCTAACCGCAATTCCGGAGGCGTAGTTTGCAATTCGTGCAGAAACAACCGGCGTAAAATTGGCAGTCAACCCTAAAATAAAAGCCGCAATGCAAGTATCGCCCGCGCCGGATACGTCAAAAACTTCACTTCTGTTGCTTACCGGAATATGATGAACTGCGCCGCCGCGTTCAAATAAACTCATTCCCGCTTCACCGCGCGTAATTAAGACGCCGTTAGCATTCAATCTGCGCAAAAGTTCACTGCCCGCGCTGATTAATGAAGTCATATCAGTTATTTGAGTGCCTACGAAGGCGGCAACTTCAGAATCATTTTGCTTGACGAATCCCACGCCTTCATAATCGCCGATATTGTAACGAGAATCAACGATATTTGGAATTTTACGCTTGCCTGCGAAATTTATTACTAAAGTTTTAACAGCCTTTGTTATCGTGTTGGAGCCGTAATCGCTTAAAACAATTCCATCAATGTTATTTAAAGTTTTGTCGAGTTTTGCGATTAACGCCGCCTCCATTTTTTTTGAAAGCGGGTCTTTTTCTTCCCTGTCAATACGTACAACTTGCTGATTGACAGTGGCGCGCCCGCCTGCAATTACGCGCGTTTTTGAAATTGTCGGGCGGGTTTTATCTGTTACAATTCCTTCAATGTGGACTTTGTGGCATTTCAAAATATTTTTCAAACTTTCGCCGTAATAATCATCGCCGACAACTCCGACCGCGTAAACATCGCCGCCGAGTTCAGCCAAATTTGATACAACGTTTGCCGCGCCGCCCGCTACTATTGTTTTTCCAATTTCTTCAAGTACCAAAACGGGAGCTTCACGTGAAACGCGGGTAATTTTTCCATTCAAATAAACGTCGGCTATCATATCACCTACGACCAAAATTCTTTTGCCGCGAAACTTATTCGCCATTTCTTCAAGTTTTTGCAAAACGTCACCTTCTTTCTTAAGGTTTAAAAATTTTTTTTATTTTATTAAATGTACTTTCTTTTTCCGAAGCAAAAAAGAAAGTACCAAAGAAAAGTGCTTTTATCGCCCGTCAGGATTTTTCGCGACGAATAAAAAGTAATTCACAGGTTGCCGCCGCGTCCTACGGGTTATCGTCATTCATACGCCCGGGTAAAAATCGATGACGGGCTAAAATTTCAGCCGGTTTTTTATTTTGATAACTTTTTATAAATCTCAAGGGTAAAAAGGTACAATGTCAAGCGCGGTGGATTCTTCAAAGCCCGCCGCAATGTTCAAATTCTGGACGGCTTGTCCCGCCGCGCCCTTAACCAAATTATCAATCGCAGAAAGTACAATAACGCGGTTTGTGCGTTCGTCAATGTGCCATCCAATATCACAATAATTGGAGCCGCGTACAAATTTTGTTTCAGGATACGCGCCGCGCCCCAAAAGTCTGATAAATTTTTCGTTGCCGTACATTTTGGAAAAAGCGGCGTCGATTGTTGAGGCGGTTACATTTTCTTTAATCTTAGCGTAGCAAGTAGCCAAAATTCCGCGCGACATTGGTACAAGGTGCGGCGTGAAGTTCAAAACAATTTTTTCGCCGCCGAGATTTTCAAGCACTTGTTCAATTTCCGGCGTGTGTCTGTGATGCGCCACGTTGTAAGCTTTAAAATTGTCGTAGAGTTCCGGGAAATGGTTACCGAGTTTTGGACTCCTGCCCGCGCCGGATACGCCCGACGCCGCGTCGATAATAATTGAATCAAATTCAATCAAGCGATGACGTACAAGCGGCGCAAGTGCCAAAATTGATGCAGTAGTGAAACAGCCGGCGTTGCCGATAATTTTTGCTGTACGAATATCTTCACGGTAAATTTCTGCAAGCCCGTAAACGCGCGGCGCGTTTTTGTGCGTATGTTTGACGCCGTACCATTGCTCATAAATTTCTGTATTGTCAAAACGATAATCTGCGCCCAAGTCAATTATTCTTACAGGGAAAATTTCCAGCATTTTCCCAACGTCCATTGCGTGCCCGTGCGGCAAGGCAATAAAAATAAAATCGCTGTCCATTCCAATTTCTTGAATATCTTGTAAACTTTCAAGCGTCAAATTATAAATCCCGTTCAAGTGCGGGTACAATTCGGCAATTTTTTTACCGGTATGACTTTCTGAAGTTATATGAGCAATTTCAACTTGCGGATGACGTTGCAAAATTGAAAGTAATTCTGCGCCCGCGTAGCCGGTTGCTCCAATTACGCTTACTTTTATCAAAGAATCTTCTCCTTTACAAAAAAATCGTTGAATTATCATAACAGAATTTCGTATTTCTTGCAAACAAAAAAGACTAAGGAAAAATCCTCAGTCCTTAGCCCTTAACCCTTAACCCTTAATCCTTAACCCTTAAAATCAGAACATCATATTAACCAAGTTACCAATGTTTGAAATCATAGACATATTAAGCATAGATTTGCCGGTATAAATATTAGCTTGTTCAAGTTGGGAACCGAGCATAGATTTTGCGCTTGGGAAAAGATTATTTCTTTGCCCGTTAGCTGTATTGACGTGTTGTTCAGCTTTACCGGCGAGTCCGTCTTTGCCCAAAATTCTTGAAACTTTGTCGGGGTTATTGGCAATGGAATCAGCAAGTTTTTCTTCGTCGATTGAAAGTGTGCCGTCTTTGCCGACGTTAATACCAATTTGTTCATAGAGTGAGGAGCGGTAGGTTGTATCGCCGAAATTTGAAGCCATTCTGCTTACGCGCCCTGAAACTGCGCTGTTATCCTGCAAAAAGCCGAGAGCGTCATTATAGTTGTTGACAAGTTCTTTTACGGCGTCAAGTGCGCCTTGCATTTCTTTACTATAGGTAGTTTTCATAACGGTTGCGCCGTTTTTGTCTTTTACAACGTTACCATCTTTATCAGTTTCGGCAGTTTTGGTAATGGCGTTTTCGCCAACGTTGAAATCGAAGTTTTTAATATTGGCTGCAGATTTTTTGAGTGAAGACATACTGCTGTCAAATTCTGCGTAGAAAGTGTCTTTAGCTTCGTTGTAGCTGTCAACGACGGCGGCTTTATTTTGGCGAATTTCTTGTAATGCGGCGAGGTTGTTTGTGGCGTTAGATTGAAAAGAGCCGTAATTCTGCCAAAGTGCATTGATAGAATTTTGACGTTGCGTCGAATTGTTGAACAGATATGAATAATTCGCTGCGCCCAACATGTTTGTAATATTGCTTGCCATAAAAAATCACCCTTCCTTGAAAAAAAATCCTTTAACTAACTAAAAGTATTTTATATTATTAATTCGGCAATTTCAACAGTTATATTAAATAAATTTTTTAAAATTGTTGAGGTTGATTGAAAATCGGCGATTGACTATTTAAAATTAAATTGTTACACTACAAAAAATTTTAGTTGACGTGGCAGAAAATTTTAGCCGCGTCGAGGAAATCTTTTAAATAAAATTCAAGGGATTTTAACGTCGAAATTTGATTTTAAGGCAGGTTAAAAAATTTTTTTGATAAATTATACCCAAAAGGGTTTAATCACGCCTTGTAGGGCACGTCAGCCCCTTTAAAATCGATTTTATATTAATTGGAGTTGAAAATTTGTTATCTGAAAAACTTTTAAAGTTAAAGAAAAAAATTTTAGTTGACGTTGCAGAAAATTTTAGCCGCGTCGAGGAAATTTCAGAAATTAATACACTGAAAGTTTTGGACGCGATGAGAGAGTTAAAAGTTTCTGATGCGCACTTCAAAACTTCCAGCGGCTATGCTTACGGCGATATTGGCAGGGAAAAACTTGACGAACTTTTTGCAAAGATTTTCAAGGCAGAATCTGCGCTTGTACGAACTCAATTTGTTAGCGGCACTCACGCGCTTGCAACGGTTTTATTTGGAATTTTACGACCGAATGACGAATTAATTTCAGTAACCGGCGAACCTTACGATACAATGCAAACTGTTATCGGCTGGAAAAATCCCGCGCGCGGCAGTTTAAAAGAATTTGGCGTCAATTATCGTGAAGTTGCTTTACAAAATGGTAAAGTCGATTTGGCGGCGGTAAAAAATTCTGTCACGTCAAAAACTAAGCTTGCACTGATTCAACGTTCACGCGGCTATTCAAGGCGCGAGCCTTTGACAATTTCTGATATTGAAAAAATCTGCGCGACGATTAAAAGCGTAAATCCAAAATGTGTAACTTTCATTGATAATTGTTACGGCGAATTTGTGGAAACTTGCGAGCCGGTGGAAGCAGGCGCGGATATTTGCGCGGGCAGTTTGATAAAAAATATTGGCGGCGGGCTTGCTCCAACCGGCGGCTATATCGTCGGCAAAAGTGAACTTGTCGAACTTTCATCATACAGATTAACCGCGCCGGGTATGGGCAATGAATTAGGCGCAAGTTTAGGGACACCGCGCCTTTTATATCAAGGATTATTTTTGGCTCCGCACGTAACAGCGCAAGCAATAAAGGCGGCAATTTTTGCGGCGGGAATTTTTTCAAGTTTAGGTTACAACACGCGCCCTTTGCCAAATGAAACGCGCAGTGATATTATTCAAGCAATAGAATTAAAATCCGCCGAAAAGTTAATAAAATTCTGTCGCGCAGTTCAAAGTTTTTCGCCGGTAGATTCCTTTGCAGTACCTGAAGCTTGGGAAATGCCCGGCTATGAAGACAAAGTTATAATGGCGGCAGGAACTTTTGTACAGGGCGCGTCAATAGAACTTAGCGCAGATGGTCCGCTAAGGGAACCGTACACAGTTTTTTTGCAGGGCGGCTTGACTTTTGAACACGCGGCACTTGCAATTCTAAACGCGGCAAAATGTTTATCAGATTAATTTTTTCTTATGAAAGGAGCGAATGAAATGAAACCTTCTGATAGTTCATCAACTCTGCAGCAAATTTTAAATTCTGTCGGAGTCAAAAATCGTTTTGATGAACTGCTCGACAATTCGTCGGCAAGTTTTATTTCTTCAATTTTAACAATCGTCCGCACCAATTCAAAGTTACAAGAATGTTCGTCCAATTCAATTTTGAGTGCGGCAGGAATTGCGGCGGCGTTGAAGTTGCCGATAAATCCAAGTTTAGGTTTTGCTTACATTGTACCGTACAAAAATCAAGCGCAATTTCAAATTGGGTAAACAAAAACTGCTCAATTAAAACCGTGTGAACCCTGTTGCTCGGGGGTGTCGAAAGGCTAACGGTGAAACCCGCCAAAATAGTGGGATAGTTGGATAGTGGGGTAGTGGGATAGTAAAAAAAACTACAGCACTACCACACTACAAAGGGTAATACCGTGCTGTTGTAAAACAGTGTAGAGACTAGCCGTGATGAATGTAGCGGCGTAGGGGAGAAAATGAGCTGCTCCTCCAAGTGCACGGCAACTTTAAAAGTTGAAGAGATAGTCCGCGCCGTCGAAATGGTAAATCGATGGATTAAGTGGGAAAGGTTTAGTACAACTTGCAATGCGTTCCGGTTTATATTCAACTTTAAATTCGGGCGCAGTTTATGAAGGGCAAATTAAGGACGTAGATTTTATAACCGGCGAAATTATACGCGGCGAAAAACTTTCAGATAAAATTGTCGGCTATGTGTCTTACATGGAACTTTTGAACGGCTTCAGAAAATCTTTGTACATGACGGTTGAAGAAATTCAAGCGCACGCGCAGAAATATTCTCAAAGTTACGCCTACGATTTAAAGAGCGGCAAAAAATCTTCTGTATGGAGTACGAATTTTGACGCAATGGCAAAGAAAACCGTTTTGAAAAGACTTTTGAGCGGTTTTGGTATTATGTCAATCGACCAAAAGGGCGCAGATTTAGCAACGGCTCTGCAAGCAGATCAAGCCGTTGTAACTGAAAACGGTTTACGCTACGTTGACAATGAACCCGACGGCGAAGAAAAAGTTATCCCCTTCAGTGAATTTATTGGCGTCGAAAGAAATTCCGGCGACGAAAAATAAAATTAAAAAAGGCGGCAAGTAATTTAACCTGCCGCTTTGTTTTTTGCGAATTAAAATTTATTCACGTACAACAGAAATTCTTTTTTGAATGTTGTTGCCCTTCGTTGCCTCGTCAATCATTGCAACTGCGTAATCTGCATAGCTGATGATGCTTTCGCCTTTGCTGTTGAGTGTAAACTCTTCGCCCGCCAAAATATATTTGCCCGTGCGCTCGCCGTCCGCTTGAAAATCTCCGGCAGGGCTGACAAAAGTCCATTTAACGTCATTGCGTTTGCGAAGTTCAACAAGTTCATCTGCTTGAGCCGTTGCAAGCGGTACAAATTCTTTTGGAAATTCCGGCGTATCTTTAACTTGTACAGTATGTTCTTTATTTACAAAAAGACTGCCCGCGCCTCCAACAATCAAAAGGCGTGTATCAGTGCCGCTCAATAAATCGCAAAGGTGCTGACTTGTTTTGGTATGGTTGGGAAGGTCTTCAGGTTTCCACGCGCCGAACGCGTCAATTACAACGTCAAAGCCTTTTAAGTCGTCTTTCGTCAATGCAAGAATATCTTTTTGCACAGATTTTTTTGCAACGGATTTATTTTCGCCGCGAACAAAGGCTGTAACGTCCAAGCCGCGATTAACTGCCTCTTCGACGATTAAACGACCGGCTTTACCATTTGCCGCTACTACTGCAATTTTCATTTTTAACAACCTCCAATTTTCATTTGCCGAAATTGTATCAAATTGCTAAAATATTTCAAGTAGTCTTTAGTTTGATAAAAGGTATCCTGTATTAAACTATTGTGGAGGTTAGCCGTGAAAAGAATTGAATTTGAGCAAAAAAATTTGTTTGGCGTTTGTCCGTTTATGACAGCGCAACAATTTTTGCAAAGAAAATGGACAGTGCCAATTTTGCAGGAACTTTCAAGCGGTACAAAAAGATTCGGCGAATTGCAGAGAATTTTTAAAATTACAAAAACCACTCTATCACAAAGATTAAAAATTTTGGAAAAGGAAGGATTTATTAAGCGTGAAGTTTTCCCTGAAGTGCCGCCGCGCGTCGAATATTCCTTAACCGAAATTGGCAAAAGTTTTCAGCCGGTACTTGACAGCATAGAAATTTGGGGCAAAATTTATATCGAATATCTAAAGGAGCGTGATAATTTTGACTGAAGAAAATTTATCTGAAATTCTTGACAGTTATAAAAGTGGTAAAGTTAGTAAATCTGAAATAATGAATCAACTGAAAAATATTTCGTTGAGTTCGGTAGAAAATTTGGGCTTTGCAAGCATTGACCACGCGCGGGAACTTCGACAAGGTTTTCCTGAAGTTGTTTATGCCGCCGGTAAAACTAAGGAGCAACTGCGCACAATTTTTAAATCCCTTTACGAACGCAGCAACGGTAACTTAATTGCAACTCGCGCAGATTTTGAAAAATATCAATTTCTGCTGGACGCCGTACCTGCCGCAAAATTTGACGAAATTTCAAAAATGATTTACGTTGACAGGAAACAAATTGAGCGTCGCGCAGATAAAAAAATTTTAATTTTGAGCGCGGGTACAAGTGATATGCCGGTTGCCGAAGAGGCGCGGCTTACGGCGTATCTTTGGGGAAATACCGTTGAAACTGCCTATGATTGCGGCGTTGCAGGGATTCACAGGCTTTTTGCACATATGAAAGAAATTGAGGCGGCGAATGTAATAATTGTGGTTGCCGGAATGGAAGGCGCGCTTGCAAGCGTTGTCGGCGGCTTGACAGATAAACCGGTTATCGCCGTTCCAACTTCTATTGGTTACGGCGCGGCTTTTAATGGAATTGCGGCACTTTTGGCAATGCTGAACAGTTGCGCGGCGGGCGTTTCTGTCGTCAACATTGATAACGGATTCGGCGCGGGAGTTTTGGCAAGCAAGATTAACAAACTCGGCGGTTAATACCGCTTTTTTTGTTGCAGGAAATGATTTATACTCGAAAAATAAGTTTCCGTCATTTTCATGAAATTTTTTGCAGTGGAAAATTAAAATGGCGGCGCAGTGTCAAGATTACAGATAAAATTTTTTTAATCAGCAGTCGAATAAATTTTTGGCTGTTATTTTTTTTGCAGGAAAAAATTTAGCGTTGCAGAATTTTTCTAAATAAATTGTGGAGATTGTAATTGCTATGAAACATAACAGATTTTTAAAAATCATTTTCCTGCTGATGTTGACGGCGATATTTTGTGCAGGTTGCGGCAATGAGCCTGATGTTGTCGTTATTCGTGATTCAAATTCAAGCGGTACAAATGAAACGGGCGACGAAAAAAAGTACAAGATTTATCTGATTACAATGGATTTGGCTGACGATTTCTGGAAAACAATAGATTTAGGTTGCCGTCAAGCAGTCGAAGAATTGGGCGAGGTTGACTACGTATGGACGGGTCCCGACGTCAACGAAGACGCGCCGCAAATGGAATGTATCGATAAAGCTGTTGCAGACGGCGCGGACGCCATTATACTTGCGGCAAGTTCCCCGTGGGGCGTCAATGAAAGTATCGATAAAGCCACAAAAGCCGGAGTAAAATTTATTTACGTCGATAACGCCGCCCAATATGACTGCGTGGCTTTTTTGGCAACTGATAACGAATTGGCTGGAACTATCGCCGGTGAAACTCTTAAACAAGGACTTGAAGACGCCGGAATTACTTCAGGTATAATCGGCGTCACTGCCAATAAAGACAACGTTACAAGTACAAATTTAAGAATTCAAGGTTTCAGAAAAGCGTTTGAAGGTACGGAATTTACACTTGACAATACTTTCTTCATGGAAGATAACGATCAATCGCTGAAAGATTTTGCCGCCGCGCACCCGGAATATATTGCATTTTTCGGCTCCAATGAAAGAACTGCGCGAAATTTGGGCGAACAAATGAAAGCCGCCGCTTCTAAACAAATTGTAATGGGATTCGACACTTCAGACGCCGTTTTAACTTTAATGTACGAAGGTTATTTATATGCAACTTTGCAACAGAAACCGCAACGTATGGGCTACGAAGGAGTTAAAATTGCTGTAGAAACTTTGCAGGGAACTTACACTAAAACAAATGAAAGAATCGATACCGGCGTAAACGTCATTAACAAAGATTCAATTTAGGGTGAGCATTATGAAACTCAATATGCGATATGATACAAAACTTTTTTTGGCAAACTGTATACCTATTTTGGTTTTTGCCGTTACTTCATTAATAATCGGCTTTATGCAATTTCAATCCAGCCTCTATGACGAAAAGCAGGGAAATTTAAAATCTACTGCCCTTGCGGCGTTGGCTCTGTATTCAAGTCAAGGTTATGGCGATTACGGCAGAAAAGCCGACGGCAATGTTTGGCGCGGTATGAATTTTAATGTTTCGCTTGAAACTTCGATTGTTGACGATTTAAAAAAGCAAACAAACGTTGACATAACTTTTTTCTTTGAAGATACACCGGAAATGACTTCGATAATTGACAGACACGGCTCGCGCTTCGTTGAAACAACTGCAATAGATTATATCTACAACAACACGTTGAAACACGGCGATCAACTTTGGTGCAGAAATATCAAAATTAACGGCAGAACTTGTCAAGCTTACGTTATACCAATCAGGCAAGCAAGCGATAACAGAGTTACCGGCGCGCTTATGGCGTCGCAGTCAACCGCCGGCTTTGAAAATATAATCCGAAATTATATTTTAACAATGCTGATGGCGGCGTTAATAATTATGGTCATTGCGTTGATATTTATTCGCTGGTGTGTACGTCGTTTATCCAATGAATATGAAGACGCCGATAAAAAGAGCAAGCACGATTTATTGACGGGTTTATATAATAAGCGTTCGTTTGAGGAAGAAGTTCAAAAAACTATCGACACCCAAAAACCGGATGAAGTTTCGGTACTTTTGATTTTTGACTTTGACAACTTTAAGACGATAAATGACACGTACGGGCACGCGGTCGGCGATGACGTTTTAAAATCTTTTGCGGCGGTATTGGTAAGGGCTTTTCGTACGCACGACCTTATAGGGCGAATTGGCGGCGATGAATTTATGGTATTTATGCCGCAAATGTCGGCTGAACATTTGAAACGCCCGGACGAAATTTCGCAGGAAATTTTAAATGAACTTGCCGCAATGACAGTTGGTCCGGCTCAACATTTTTCTTGCAGCATTGGTATTGGCACTGATTCAACAGGTTACAACTTCCAAAAACTTTACCTTTTGGCAGATAAAGCCCTTTATCAATCAAAGGAAAACGGTAAGGCTTGTTACGTCAGATATTCTTCAGATGAAGTTCACGATTAAAACTTTTGGCGGTGTTAAGCCGCCTTTTTTGTTGCAGGAAAATATTTGTACTTGCAGAAATATCTTTTGCTAATTTAATATTAGCTTTAAATTTTGGGAGGTTTTTATTTTGAAAGCAAAGAAGAAACTTTTATTGGCAAGCGTTGCGGTCGGAGTAGTTACGCCTTTTATAACAAGCGGCGGGATTGTCCACGCCGAAAGCGTAGAAGTTCTACCTGAAGAATCTTCAGATAATACTGTTGAAGTTAATGAAACAAATTATTCCATAAATGGTGAAACAACAGAACTTGGCGAAGATGATACCTATGGTACAATTTATGGAAGTTATCCCGAGTCCGGAGACGCCACAAATAACACGGTAACTATCAACGGCGGAACTTTTGGTAATGTTTATGGCGGTTATTCTTTTTCCGGAAATGTTACAGGTAATACCTTGACTATCAACGGCGGCACTTTTTATAGCGTTTATGGCGGTTATTCTTGGGACGGAGACGCCTCAAATAACATTGTCAATCTTTACGGCGGCACTTTTTATGATATTTATGGCGGTTACGCGCCGAGCGGCGAAACTTCAGGCAATGTTTTGAACATCTACAACAAAAATATTTCCGCGCAAAATATTTACAACTTCGACAATTTGAATTTTTATATACCGAATGACGTTTCAAGTGGCGATACAATGTTGACGCTTACAGGTTCGGTGGCTACAGGTACGGAGACTGCAGTTTCGACGACTACAGATTTAAGCGGCGTTACAATTCGTGCGGGCATTGTTGCAGGCAATTCAAATTTGGCGGTCGGCGATACAATTAACCTGATCCAAAATTCCAACGGCTTTATCACAGATGCTGATACAACTTATGGCACATTAACAGAGGGCGTTTCTCTCGATTATGGCTTGACTGTTTCAAATTCCGGCTCCAATATTATTGCAACTATTGACAGCGTACCTCAAGATTTGAACATTCAAACTCAAGCAATTCCCTTGAGTGCGGGTTTAACTTCGATTAAAACTTTGGATACAGTTTTAGACAATAACAATTTGCCTGCAACAGGATTAGATTTTGATTTTGAAGATGATAACGACGACACAGACGCGGCTGAAGTTTCTGATATTCAAGTTATGGAGCCGAAAGGCTGGGAAATTTTTGCAAGTGCGGGCGGCGGCTCGTTACGCACAAAGGCGGGCGACGGCGCGTACGTTGATATGAAAAGTACAAGTTTTGATTTGGGACTTGCACGCACGCTTAATAACGGCGGCGCGGGTAAATTAGCATTTGCGCCAATAATCGACTACGCGCACGGCAATTACGATTCTTACCTTACTGACGGCACGCACGGCACAGGCTCCACAAAATATATTGCAGGCGGAGGCGTTTTTCGCAATATGTGGAATAATGGCTTTTACGTTGAAGGCAGTTTTCGCGCAGGTAAAGTTAAAACTGATTTTGCCTCTGAAAATATGGACAAGACTTTTGGACAAAGAGTTTCCTATGACACGGACGCAACGGCAATGGCGGGACATTTGAAACTCGGTAAAAATCTTCGACTCGGCAAAAATAATTTGCTTGACGTTTACGCCACATACTATCACGCCCATCAAGGCGGTATGAACGCTGATTTAAATCCTTACGGCGACCAATACAAAATTTCTTCAGCTGACAGCGGCAGATTCAGAATTGGTTACAGATTGACAACGCGCATAAGTAAAATCAGCAGGATTTATACAGGGTTTGCTTATCAATACGAACACACCGACGGAATTTCGGCAACGTATCTTTCAAAAAATCTTTCGACAAGAAGCGCGGGCAACAGCGGCTCAAGCGGAATGTTGGAAATTGGCTGGGTTATTAAACCGCTCAAAAATAATCCTTGGGCAGTCGATATAAATGCAACCGGTTGGGCAGGACATCAACGCGGCGTTACTGCAATGGCGAAAATTTCAAAGTCTTTTTAAAATCTGCGCGAGGAATTTTACGGCGGCAAAAATCAGCCGCTTTTTTTATTGCAGGGAAAAGATTTTTGTTATAAAATACGCCCTAGTTTTGTAGTGTGATAGTGCGATAGTTGGATAGTGGAATAGCACAAACACAAAACTACCAAACTACACCACTACCAAACTACCACACTATATAGAAGGGAGTATTTTATAAAATCATGGAGCAAAAAAAAGAAGGCTCACTGGCGGGATTTTTAGTCCCGTCAATAGTTGGAATAATTCTTTTTATGATTCCCGTACAATATGACGACAGCTGGACAATAGTTGTAAAAATTATCGCTGATATAATTAGCAACAGTATCGGCGATTTTTTACCGTTGCTTTGTTTAGTTATCGTTACAACTTCGGCTGTACTGGGAGTTATTTTTTTGGGCAAGCCGAATTTTATTGCCACGTATCCTATAGTCGCAAATACTTTTTCGACGACGGCAATTTGGGTTTTAATCAGAATTGTTGGCGCGGTCTTTTTGTGGCTGACGTATCTTGGAATTGGCGCGGACGATGAAAACGGCGGCGTAATTTCGCTGATAACTTCAGCTGACAACGGCGGCTTTGTTTTGAATGACTTGCTTACAGTTTTGGTTGTAATATTTTTATTGGCGGGGTTGTTACTGCCTTTACTTTTAGATTTTGGACTTTTGGAATTTATTGGCGCGCTTCTAACAAAAATAATGCGCCCTGTCTTTACAATTCCGGGACGCGCGGCGGTTGACTGTATAACAAGTTGGATCGGCGATGGTACACTCGGCGTTATGTTGACTGCCAATCAATATGAAGGCGGCTACTATTCAAAACGTGAGGCGGCTATTATTTCGACAACTTTTTCTGCCGTGTCGATAACTTTTTCAATCGTTGTACTCGCGCAGGTCGGCTTAATGGAATATTTCGGCGCGTATTATCTTTTAATCTGCGCGATAGGTATTGTCTGCGCGTTAATCTTGCCTAGAATCCCGCCGCTCTCATTAAAGAAAGATGAATACCTTGTACCCGGTAAAGCAATGGGCGAAACACTGCCTGAAGGTTATACTTCATCATTGCAATACGGGATTGCACTGGCTAAACAACGCGTCGGCGAATATCGCGGCTTTGAACAATTTATGGAAAACGCAATTAAAAACGCCGCCGGTATGTGGTTCGGAGTTTTGCCGGTTGTAATGTGCATTGGAACGCTTGCATTGGTTTTGGCTAATCATACAACGCTTTTTGAAACATTGGGCGCGCCGTTTTTGCCGCTGTTAAATGCGTTGGACGTACCGCAAGCCGCTGAAGTTTCAAAAACAATGATTGTAGGCTTTACTGATATGTTCACGCCGTCAATTATCGCCGCAAAAACCATAACCGTTCCAATGTCAAAATTTATCGTGGCTGTAATTTCAGTTACGCAGTTGATTTATCTTTCTGAAGTTGGCGGCTTGATTCTCGGTTCAAAAATTCCTGTCAACCTGCCTGAACTTTTCATTTTGTTTTTGGAGCGCACAATTATCAGCATTTTAATTGCCGCTCCTGCCGCTCATTTTATTTTTTAAGGGCTAAGGGTTAAGGAAATTTCCCTAATCCTTAATCCCTATATCCTAGTCCCTAAAAACTGACTGAAAGGAAGTTTTAAAATGGAAACATCCGCAATTTCACTTTTGCCGCCAATAATCACAATCATTTTGGCACTGGCAACAAAAGAAGTTTATTTTTCGTTAATCATAGGAATATTTTCCGGCGCAATGCTTTTTACCGGCGGAGACTTTTTGCAGTCAATCATAAAATTTTTTGAAATAATGGCAGGCAAAGTCGGCGGCAACGTAAATATTTTGGCGTTTTTAGTAATTTTGGGAATTTTGGTCGCGGCAATAACGCGCTCCGGCGCAACCCGCGCTTACGGCGAATGGGCGCGCCGCGTCATTTCCGGTAAAAAATCTGCGCTGGGCTTAACGGCGTTTTTGGGAATTTTAATTTTTATCGACGATTATTTTAACTGTTTGACGGTCGGTACAGTTATGCGTCCCGTTACAGATAAATTTAAAATCGCCCGCGCAAAACTTGCGTACATTATCGACGCAACCGCCGCGCCAATTTGTATCATTGCGCCTGTTTCAAGTTGGGCGGCTGCTGTCGGCTCTTCACTGCCTGAAGGTTCAGATATTGACGGCTTCGCACTTTTCCTTGAAACAATCCCTTTTAACTTGTACGCAATTTTGACAATGTGCTTTATGATTTTTATAATTGTAAGCGGCAGAGATTATGCTACAATGGGTAAAGCCGTGCAAGAATTTAAAATTCCCGCCGAATACAAAGACACTGCACAAACTGAACAAAACACCGGCGGCAACGGCAAGATTATCGATTTGGTTTTACCGCTGTTGGTTTTAATTGCGGCGTGCGTTTACGGTATGTTGTACACCGGCGGAATTAACGAAGGTAAAAGTATTGCGGACGCCTTTGCAGATTGTGACGCTTCAGCCGCGCTTGCCTTAGGTTCATTTATTGCGCTGATTTTTACAGGGTTGTTATACTTGCCGCGTGGCGTTATCAAGTTTGCCGAATTCTGCGAATGTTTCGCGCAGGGCTTTAAGGCGATGGTTCCGGCGATTTTTATTCTTTGCCTTGCGTGGACACTTTCCGGAATTTGCGGCAGTGATTATTTAAATTTGGGCGGCTATGTTGGAATGATCGTACACGAAAACGCGCAACTTGCAGTTTTCTTGCCGGTAATATTTTTCTTAGTGGCGATAGGGCTTGCCTTTGCAACGGGAACAAGCTGGGGAACTTTCGGTATTTTAATTCCAATAGCAATGGCGGTAATAAGTTTGACGCCGGAAACTTATCAAATGTTGGTACTTTGCATAGCGGCGATTTTGTCGGGCGCAGTAGGCGGAGATCACGCCTCGCCAATTTCTGACACAACAATTTTAGCATCGGCGGGCGCGCAGTGTAACCACCTTGAACACGTTGAAACGCAAGTCCCCTATGTTTTGACAGTTTCGGCTTGCTGTATTGTGGGATTTTTGGTTGACGGCTTCACTCAAAACGGCTGGCTCGGACTTGGTGTAAGTTTTGCCTGCTTAGTTTTGGTAATGTTTATTGTACGTGCAAAAGTAGAGGTTAAGGATTAAGGATTAAGGGCTAAGGTTTAAGGGCTAAGGTTTAGAGATTTTTAGTCGTAAAATGTACAAATAATTTATTTTAGCGGCTTGACACTGATTTTCAGTGAATGTTAGAATTGCCAAAAGTTGACAATGAATTTAAATTTATAGGAGGGAAGATTAATGAACCCTACAGAAAATCAAGGCGGACAAATTTCGACAGGCACACCAATTAAATTGATTAATAATAAACAAATGCGCCTGCTCATTGCGGACGATTCAAAACTTTTGAGAAAAAAACTGCGCGACGAACTCGAAAGGCTCGGCTGTGAAGTTATAGAAGCGTCAAACGGCAAAGAGGCAATCAGCCTCGTTTTGGAACAGGAACCGGACGGAATTATTTTAGATATAGTTATGCCGGAAGTCGGCGGGATTGAGGCACTTTCTACAATTCGTGAAATTAGCCCAAATGTACCGGTAGTTATGCTGTCATCAGCCGGCACTCCTCAAAAATTAATGCAAACTCTCAAAATGGGCGCAATAGATTTTATTCAAAAACCCTATACCAAAGAACAAATTGTCCGCGCCGTTGAAACTATCTGCAGAGTCCGAATCAAAAACTTGAAAAAAGCTGAAGAGGAGGCAAAAAAACTGCAAGAAACGGATGAAGGCGGCGAGCCGCAATGACGCCCGCCAATTTCGAGCAAGAAAAAAATTTCGCCGCCTGCTATGAAAATCTGCGCGACGTTATGAAGTTAGATTATTCTGTAGCATTGGGAGTTTTTAAATGCTTGCACGAATATTTGTCCGACGGTTTAAATTCAAATGTTGAAATTGATTCGGCAGTAAAATTGCCGCCAAATGCAAATTTCGGAGCAAGCGTAAAAATCGACGGTGAAATTTCTTTCGTAGTTGCAGTTTTGGCTGAAAAAAAAATCTTCCACGAAATTGCCGAAAAATATGAGCGTTTTCAACTTGATTCACTTGATGAAGATTTTGACGCCGTATCTGAACTTTTGAACATTGCAACCGGTCACGTCATTGTAAGAATTGCAGCGGCGTTAAACATTGAGGAAGAATTGGAGCCGCCGCGTTTTGGCGAAACTGAAAAAGTTTTCGGCGTCATAAAACTTTTGGTTAATGTTGGAACTTTTTATTTGTATATTGGCAGGGATGAAATTTTTCCCGCGCAATAAAAAATTTAGCCGCCTAAATTAGGCGGTTATTTTTATTGAATTAAAAAGGCAATAAACTCCTTGCCTTTTAATCATTAAAACCGGCTTAAGTACAGGGCTTTTTTTTTCGATATGTAATTAAACGAAATTATTTTTCGCAGATAAAACTACAGGTGGTGAAATCAATGATTGTCAACAATGTAAATCCGATGGCGAATATCTATTCTTCAAATGCAGTTGTCTCTTCACGCTATGCAAACGCGGCAGCCGCTTCACGAAACATTCAAAAACGAGACCAACTGTCGCTGTCGAATGAAGCTCAAAGTTTCAGCGAAATATTAAAGAAATTGCGCGGCGAATCTGACGTAAGACAAGATAAAGTTGCTGAATTTGAACAAAAAGTTTCAAGCGGCAACTACTATATCGAATCCGAAAATATCGCTGCAAGTTTGCTTTTAAGTCGTTTTTGAGGCGTAGATTATGTGGCAAAAATTAATTGAAATTCTCAACAATCTTTCCACAGTTTATGACGAACTCGCCAAGCTCGGCGAAAAAAAACGCGACGCCTTAGTTGCTGTTGATATGGACGCCCTGTCAAAAATCCTTGACCAAGAACAACTTATAGCCGCCAAAATTGAAAATCTGGAAAAACAACGCGGCTCAATCCTGTTGGAACTCTCAAAAAATAACCCCGCCATAAATTCCAATATGAAGGCAGAGGATTTTTATAAAACGGCTCCAACGCCCTTTGTCAAGAAACAACTGCTGGCTGTCCATAAGCAACTTTCTCAAAACGTCGAGCGCACTTTGAAAATTCGTGATAACAATCAAATTCTGGCACAAAGTGCACTCAATGCAGTAAAATTTAAACTCAATCAAATAAGCGGCGCGTTCGTTGAACCAACTTACGGCAATAAAGGCGCAATCGTTACTCATCAAAAGAAATTCGATTATGAAGCTTGAAACTTGAAGGCAAGATTGACAATCGAGGTGGATAATGGAAGAGACGATTATTCTTTTAAGAGAGCAAACAATATTTTGCAGTCGGCTGCTGAAGTTGTTCGCCGATTTGACTGAATCACTCAAAAAAAATTCGCTAAATATGATTGAAATCACTAAGCAAATTGAACCCGCCATTGCCGAACTCTCAAAAAATTCCCTAAGGTCTCAAGAATATCTGAAAAAATTAAAATTCCAAAATTTTAACGAGTTCATAAATTCTCAACCGGACGGAGTCAAAAAAGACGTGGCAACGCGGCTTTTAAAACACAACAGCGATTTACAATCTAAATTACAAAGTCAAATGAAAATTCTAAAACGTTTGACTGATAAAGGCAAAGAGTTTGTCAACTTTAATTTAAACGTGCTGTCAAGAACATCAGCAACTCCAACGTACGGCGCGGCGGCAGAAACCGGCACTCAAAGTAAACGCCGCATTTTCGATACTAATGTTTAGAAACGGCAAGCCGTTTCAGGGAATAGGGAAAAGTGCAAAGGAATTAGTAAAAAATTTTCCTTAGTCCTTAACCCCTAGCCCTTAATCCCTAAAAAAAGGAGCCGGCTAACATGTCAACTTTCACAGGCTTAAATACAATGGTGCGCGGTGTTTATATCAACCAAATGCAATTAAACACCGTCGGACACAACATAACAAACGCAGATACAAAAGGCTATTCCAAGCAAACAGTCAACCCCGTTGCAACCAAAGCTGATTATACTACAAGCGGACTTGCCATCGGTACGGGCGTTGACGCAGCCTCAATTACACGCGCCCGCGATATCTATGCTGACGTTCAATTTCGTACGGAAACTTCAAAAGAAGGTTACTATGATATGTGCGCCAAAAACTTTGACAAAGTCGAGGCTGTTTTCAACGATACAAATCAAAGCGGTATTGAAGATTCACTCCAAGAATTTTACAAGGCGTGGCTTAATCTTTCTACAAATGCTTCAGATTCTGCAAGCCGCGTTGCCGTCATTGAAAAGGGAAAAGCTTTCAGCGATTCTCTTACAAATGCAGGCGTTCAACTGCGCGACCAAATTAAAGATATGTATGACCAAATGGAAATTCACGTAACTGAAATAAATCAGATTATGGAAGATATTACCAGTATTAACGGCTTGATTATCGCTCAAGAAGCCGACGGCGCGTACGCTAACGATCTGCGCGACCAACGCGACCTTTTGGCAGATAATTTATCAAAATATATCAATATCAATGTTCATGAAGACGATTTCGGCGCGTACAATATAACTTGCGGCGGTATAACTTTAGTTTCAAGCGTAGACAGACTTCACTTGGAATTTACAAAGGGCGTCAACAGCTCCCAATACGGCGTAGATTACGGCGTTATCGACTACACTATTAACATTGCTGAAAGTAAAGCGAACTTCAAACCGGAAAGCGGCTCGATTCGCGCAGAATTTGACGCTATAGACCAATGCCGCCACTACGTCGAAGATTTGGCGAATATGGCGGCGTTTATGTTGACAACTTTTAATGATCAACATAAACAAGGCTACGATTTGACAGGCAACCTTACAGCCGCAAAAGACGATTCCGGAAATACAATTTATGACGATGACGGCAAAACTATTTCAGTTCCGGATACCAGAAATTTTTATGGTGAAACCGGCGTTCAATATGTCTACAACTATGATGAAGTCAATAAATATACCTACGTAACAATCAGAGAATCCAGCGGTATTTATCGCAAAGACGAATACGGCGATATTTTGAAACTTACCGGCGTAAAAATTCTCGGCGCACTTGCAACAAACGCAGACTTTGAAGAAACAGGCGGTTACAGATACGTTGCCGCCGCGTCCGCTTACGATAACAACGAAGATTATACAACGATAATGACTGAAGAAGATATGCAGGAACATTTAATCGATTGGGCAGGACGCACCGCCGACGGCACAAACGCCGTTTATATGAGCGAACTTTTCAATATGTCCTACGATAACATTGTTTCTGCCGGCAGATCCAATGTTTACGCCGTTACAAGATACACCGAAACTCAAAATACCGTAACTGCCATTGGCGCGCTCAGTTTGAACGCTTACTATAAATCTGAAATGACAAAGTTAAGCGTTGCCGCGCAGGCTATGGATACAAGCGTTTCCGAACAAGCTTTAATAATGGATCAAATTCAAAATTGGCGCGACGCTACAAGCGGCGTTGACTGGAACGAAGAACTTGCTGACATGATTAAATTTCAAAAAGGATTCGGCGCGTGCTCCCGTTGCCTTAGTACAATGGACGAATGCTTAGACCGACTCGTCAATAATACCGGTACTGTCGGCAGATAATAAAAATCTACTGAAAGGAGATTTTTTCAAATGGCTGTTCGTATGAGTAGTGTACATTTTTTGTATAACTACAAAAATGCTTTAAATAGAACGTACACAAAACAACAAAGACTTTTTGAACAGGCTGACGGTTCCAAAATTCATCGCGGCAGTGATGATCCCGTTGCTTATTCAAATTTAATGCGCTATCAGTTCACGCAAAATGAAAACGCCTCCTATACTGCAAATGTTAATTCCGCCAATTCGTGGATGAAAAATTCCGACGCAATACTTCAAAATATGGCTGATAACGTTGCAACTCTTTCAACAAAAGCTAATCAGGCGGCGAATACTTATCTTTCAGAATCTGACGCACAATCTATCGCAAAAGAAATGGACTCCACCATTAAAGAAGTTATGTCAAATTGCAATTACCAACTTGGAGACCGTTTCCTCTTTGCAGGGCAAAAAGATACAACGCAACCTTTCACAATGTCCAGCGGAGATTTGGCGCGCGGGCTTGCAAAAAATCTTGACGCAAAGCAAGCAGAATTTTTCAAGGGTACACGCGGCAATGTCAATACCGAACTTTATCAAATGCTTACACTGTATGACGATTCAAATAATACGTATTTTCTCGATACAAACAGTGGCTTTATCTATTCTGAAGACTTTGTAACTGATGATTATACAGATTTAATTTCTGAAGGCTATAATTACATTACCGAAGTTGACGCCAGCGAATATGCTGCCGCCGATTTTCGTATGACTGAAGATACAGCCGCAAGCACCATCGAAGCGGCAGATTCTGACGCTATCGCCGCCGTTATCGACGGTACAAGCACTGACAACGATTTAAAACGCGCCTTAAAAAGAATTGGCGAAAGTTCGGATTCTGACACTTATATTACAACGCTTGCCGCCAATCTCGACGACGTAAGCGAAGATGATTTAAAAGATGCTATTGAACAATGCGAAGATTTCGCCTCCGTTATGGTAAGTACATACTTTGATAATCGCGGAATTATTAACGATACAGGAGCCGCCGGAATTTCAGTAACTTTAGACGGCGAAACTACAACTTTACATTTCAAAACAATCGCTCAACAAGTTGTAACTTACAGCGGCGATGACAATCATATTTCAATGGTAAAACTCAACGGCGCAACCGATACCCGCAGCGATATTGTAAACGTTACCGGACAAGATTTATTCGGTTGTGATATTTTTGACAACGAATATTCCGGCAATGATAAATCCGGTACGGCAATGCTGAATAATATGCTGACCGTTTATAATAAAACCAACGCCTGCGATGCTCGTTGGCTCAGTTCCGACGGAATAACTTTAGCGGACGTTGCACATTCCAATTTAAATATAGCTCAAACAACTTTGGGCGCAAGACTCCAGCTTTATGACAATGTTTCTGAAATGCTCGATAATCAAGACGCAATTCTTACCGGCGATATTTCAGACCTTGAAAGTTCGGACGTTGCAGAACTTGCTACAGATTTAATGCAACTTACAACTGTTTACAACCTTGCACTTTCACTCGGCGGCAGAGTCTTGCCACAATCTTTAGTTGACTACTTGTAAAATTTTTTTATAAAATTGGCAGGATTTTTTGACGAAAGGGGGTAATAGAAATGCAAATGTTGAGATTAAACACAAGACACGAATTGCCGCAAACAACCATTAGAAATCATATGGGGCGAATTGACAAAAGCACCTATATACCGGCAGAAGTCCACACCAATTTTGAACCCGGCAGATCCAATCAAGGCGTTAGTCAACCTGTACTGCAAATTAATAACTATCCGAGCCGCCGCGCTTGGGGCGCACGCAACCTTACAGATTTAACCCGCGAATTTGGACAGAAAGGACTTTCAGATGTTCAATCGGGAACTTCACGGCGGACGCAAATTGCATGGGAACGCGCCGAAAACGGCGGTAAACCCGGAGACGATATTCAACAGCAAATACACAATGAAATCTACAATGTTGAACCTGAAAATCTTGTTGAATTTGAATTAATGGACGGTCCGGAATTTACTTACACTCCCGCACAAGTCGTAGGAGAACCGGAGATTGGCGAATTTTCTACAGAAATTGAGCCGGAACCTTTCGCAAATATCCATTACAAGCCCGGAAGTCTGCATACGTATCTGCAAAGTGAAGGCTACATTCGCCGTTATGTGACAATGAACAAATACGATATTTACGCTTGATATTCAGCTTTTCGGCAGTCTTGTTTTTTGTTAATCTTAACAAATTTGTAATTAGCAATGGGGGCAGGATTAATGAGAAAAGTTAATACCAGCAGATTTGGTGAAATTGAAATTGACGAAAAGCGAATTGTAACTTTTAAAGACGGTATCCCCGCCTTTGAGAACGAACACGAATTTATTATTCTTCCTTATGACGAAGAAAGCCCGTACTACTTCATGCAATCCTTGAAATCACCGGACTTGGCTTTCTTACTCACAATTCCTTTCTTGTTCTTCCCTGATTATAAATTTGAAGTTGACGACGAAACGTTGGAAGAACTCGAAATTACGGAAAAAACTAAAGTTTTCTATTATTCGCTTATCACAATTCCAAACGGCAGTATTCGTTACATGACAACAAATTTACTTGCACCAATTGTACTCAATACCGAAAACATGAAGGCAAAACAAATCGTACTTGAAAAATCAAAGTACACCACAAAAGAACGTCTCTTCCCTAACGCATGACAGAGGAGGTTTAACAAATGCTCGTTTTGACGAGAAAGCCGCGCCAACAAATTATGATTGGCGACAATATCGTCATAAATGTCGTTGAAGTTCAGGGAGAGAACGTGCGAATTGCTATTGATGCACCAAAGGATATTAAAATTTATCGCGGCGAAATTTATCGGGCGATACAAGAAGAAAATCAGAGGGCGGCTGCACAGCTGGGGAGCGTAGATCTTCATAACGCACTGCCCCTGAAATAAAACGCCAATCAGAAAAGGCGGCATAAAAAACTTTGCATTGTAAACCGCAGATCTCGAGTGGCATATTTTAAGGAGGATGAAAAAAATGGTAGGGAAGCTGCAAGATGTCGTTTCGGCGGCAGTCGTGGTAAACGCGGCTGAAAGGTACAACGCTACTGCTCGTGAAGGCGCAAATCAAAACGCGCAAAATGCACAAAATTTTGACGCGCCGGCAACAGCGGTAAACTCTCAGAGTCGTTTCATTGTGGACGCAAAAAGCATTCAAACTGACGCCGACACCAACAAAAAGGCGCAAGATGATGTTGAAGTCCAACTCAAAAAACCGATGGATGAAAAGGCTCTTCAAAACATTACTCAAGAACTTAACAAGCTTATGAGCAAAATTAACGCTAACCTTGAGTTCAATTACCACAAAGAAGCCGGAATGTTTTCCGTCGCTCTGGTAGACAAAGAAAGCGGAGACGTTATTAAAGAATTGCCGCCGGAAGAAATGGTTAAAAACATTGTTAAAGGAAAAATCTGGATGGACGCCTTTATCGGTACTTTTATTGATGAAAGTGCTTGATACTTTTGCGATATTGTAAGTTGATCTTGCAATTCGCCCAAGCGTCATATCTGCATTGAGCGTCAAGTTGGAAACTCTTGACGCTTATTTTTAAATTACGCACATTTTTTCAAGGAGGGATTTACAATGGGCGTTAATGGAATTTACGGCTTGTCCGGCTCCGGTCTCGATGTTGAATCTATGGTTAAGGTCGGTATGCTCAGCAAGCAAAACGAATATGACAAAATGCAACAAAAGTATACTAAAAATGAGTGGAAGAAATCCGAATTTCTCAGCCTTTACGGCGAACTTCAAACTTTCAACAGCTCCACTCTTTCACAGTATAAAATGTCAAGCAATATGAACGCACGCGGCGCGTCAAGTTCTGATTCTACGTCAGTTTCAGCAACGGCTAACGCAACCGCCGCCATCATGACGCACTACGTCAACGTTGAAAGCCTCGCGTCAAATGTTTACTTAATCGGTACAGAAATGGAACGTGAAAACGACAACGACAAATTAAAAAATCAACTTCAAAGCATTTTGTTTGGCGGTACACTTACAAAAAGTTCTGACGGCACTATAAGTATTGGCGGCACTGCAACTGAATATAACGCAACAGATACGGCTATTTTCTTTTCACTCAATGACGGCAAGAACGGGCTTTTGGCATCAAGTGATGAAAACGCCGTAACTGCAACGGCAAGCCCCGACGCCTCAACAGATTCAGATGATAATGAACATAAAGTTATAATTACAAGCATTGCTACAGCGGCAACTTCAACCGGAAAACTTAGCTCCGGATATAATGCAAGTTCAACGGTGTACAGCACGTTTGACGACAACGGTATTGGAAACGTTTTTTCCAATAACTCTACAAGCACTGAAACTGCATTTACTTATACTTTCAACGACGGTAAAACATCAGCCGATATAAGTTTTTCTTTCAAAGATTTAAATGATACAGTTGGAAATTTCTTAACAAATCTTAATGCAAAATTTGAAGATGCCGGATTGACGCTTAAGGCAAGTTTGACTACTGATAATGGTTCGGGCGGAATTTCAATAACAAATACCGCAGATATAACTTCTCAAAGTAAATTTACAATATCAGCTTCCGAGAGCGCAAATTCAAAATTCACAACTGCAAATTCTTCTGTCAATAACGGCTACTTTGCAAATATACTGTTTTTTGGAAATTCTTCCGGCATATCAGATTCGTCGACAACTTTTACCAAAACTTTTAGCGGCACAAACGCAGGTGGAACGATTGACGGACAAACTGTTGCTTTTGACGGCAATATTACTACTGTAAATAATATTACTTACACTGCAAAAGCTAACACCACCGGTACTACCATTACAAATACCGGCGACCAAAATATTAAAATCACTTACGGAGATCTTGTAAACGGCTTTACTTTGAATGATTTTGCTTCAAAAATTAACAGCCAAAATACAAACGTCCGCGCCACTTATGATTCAGTTCAAGACAGATTTTCCCTTTACAACAAAGAAAGCGGCGAAGAAAATCAAATTAATATATCACTTACCAGCGATACTTCAAAAGGTGCCGCTACCAACACGGAAAAATTGTTTGATTCATTCGGCTTGCAACAATCTTCAAACGGTGCACTCACTGGAAGCGTCTTAGACTTTACGGCAGGCGAAGAAACAAAACGTTCCGGCGAAAACGGCAGCGTTAAAATTGACGGCGTAAGATATGACATTGACTCAAACAAAACTACAGTAAACGGCGTAAGTTATAACTTCGTCAATGAAACTGATGGTAAAAATGTTGCAGTCAGCGTTACACAAGATACAGCAGCGATTGTCGAAAAAGTTAAATCTTTTGTCAGCGATTATAACGCGCTTATGACTAAGCTTTATAAGTGGTACGACGAAAAACCCAACAGCGATTATAAACCGCTTACCTCCACTCAAAAAGAAAATATGAAGGAAGAGCAAATCGAAAAATGGGAAGAAAAAGCTAAAGCCGGTTTACTTTACCACGATAACACGCTTGGCAAAATTATTACCGAACTTCGCTCCGCCGTATCTGAAAAAGTTGACGGTATCAGCGGCAAGTACAATACTGTTTTTTCAGTCGGCGTTTCTACAACCGGCTTGAAAGGGCAACTTACCCTTGACGAAGATAAACTCAATGCCGCACTTGCCGAAGACCCCGACGCCGTTTATAATATTTTTGCAAAACTTGACAGCGGCGAAACTCAATACTTGAGGGAAGTCAACGGCAAACAAATTTGGACAACCAATAATTCAATAGGTACAGCCGTTTTGAAAGATGGCGTTGAAGTTACAAAGAAAGTTGAAAGATCTTCTTTCAATGGCGTTGCACAGAGACTCGGCGATGTCTTTATGAACAGTATGAAGAGCGTTAAAGCTGTTTCCGGAACTACTGCAGGCGTTACTGAAGACAGCGAATTAAATAACTTGATGCGCGAACTTCAAACTAAAATGAGTAACTTCCAACGTATGATGAAGGCGTTTGAAACTCAACTTTATAAAAAATATGACGCAATGGAAAGTTCGCTTGCACTTTTGGGCGCGCAGCTTAATTACGTTACAGGTGCATTTCAATAATTAATAATTTTACGGAGGGAGCTGGTGTTGATATGGTGAATGCAGCGGAAGAATATCGGCGGCAACAAGTTTTGAACGCGCCGCCGGAGCAGTTGACGCTGATGCTGTACAACGGTTGTTTAAAATTTATGGATGAAGGAATTGAGGCTATCGACGCTAAAAAGTACGAGGACGCCAATACTTTCTTGCAAAAGGCGCAGCGTATCATTTCGGAATTTCGCGTAACTTTGAATATGGACTACGAAATTTCACACCAACTGCTTCCGTTGTACAATTATGTTTTCGATAGGCTTGTTGAGGGAAACATGAAAAGCGATACTTCAAAAGTTGTCGAGGCTAAGGAAATTATTTCTGAATTGCGCGACGCGTGGGTAGAGGCAATGAAAAAGGCGCGTATCGAAAAAGGCAAGGCAAAAAAAGGAGTGTCTTAAAATGTCTGAAGATGAAGTTAAGACACAAGCCGCCAATCTTTGGCAAACGTACCTTTCAGTTACAAAAGAATTGCTGAAATTTATTGACAGGCAAGATATCGACACTTTCCTTTCACTTGTGCCGCAACGTACACAGCTTATTGAAAAAATTGAAGCGTTGCCTTCAAAAGATTATCGACAGCTTGACGAATTTAAAGCAATGGCTGAAGAAATTAAACCGCTCGACAAAGAAATTATGTACAAGGCGCGCGCGTGGCTCAATAAATCCCGCCGCCAAAACAGTATGGTTAAATCCTATGATTTGGGTAATTCATTGATCGGGCGCAGCAGTGTTGCTTTTAATCGAAAGTATTAATTTTTCCGGTTTAATTTAAGGGAGTTGGGGAATTTTCCCTGACTCTTATTTTTTTCTTGAAATTTTTTTATATTTAAATGTACTTTCTTTTTTCAACAGCAAAAAAAGAAAGTACCAAAGAAAAAGTGCCGCGCCCGC
>CALDHY010000087.1 GCA_937901445.1 uncultured Selenomonadales bacterium | reverse complement strand
CCCTCGGCCATCCTGTTACCGCTCGCTATCTGATTGGCTATTCCTTAGGTGGGCTTTTCGCCGTATACGAAGGGATGAAGGGCCTTTTCGATGGGATTGCCTCCATCTCCGGATCGATGTGGTTCCCTGGCATTTTCGATTATGTCAACACTTGCGATTTCCCAAAATCCATGCAAAAAGCCTATTTTTCGATTGGAAATAGGGAAAACGGCAAACCCAATTCCCCGTTTGCCCGCGCCATCGAATCAAGCCAAGAGATGGCTGGTTTATTCCAAAGAAACGGTGTGAAGACCCGGTTTGAGCTAAACGAAGGCGGACATTTCGTGGATTTTGCAGACCGCTCCCTAAAAGGGATTGCCTATCTTGCCCAAGGGGAATAGGTTCTCGCTTTTTCTTCCTCTACCCATTTTGCCCCCTTTCGCTTCGACGGGACTATAGGCTACAATAACGATGCCAAGGAGCGTTTGCTTCCCTACATTTATTATCCGGGAACCTGACTGGAGAAACCCGTGTCGAAGGCCTTGCTTGCACAAGGAATCCTAAAGGTGGACCAAGGTACCCACTTTCCTAGGCGTTAGGAAAGTTTATAAGCTTCTTGGCCTTTTCTTTTTTGGCCACGCCCCTATAGCCGCGTCGATAGATTGTTGAACATTCGAAGTCGAAAGGGCATAATAGGCGGGCCTGTTCAAGGCGATGGGTGTTTAGCTCAGTGGGAGAGCGCTTCCTTCACACGGAAGAGGTCGAGGGTTCGAAACCCCCAACACCCACCAAATTCATTTTGCCGACGTGGCTCAATGGCAGAGCAACTGATTTGTAATCAGTAGGTTGTAGGTTCAAGTCCTATAGTCGGCTCCATTTTTTATTATATGCGGGTGTAGCTCAATGGTAGAGCTCCAGCCTTCCAAGCTGATCACGTGGGTTCGATTCCCATCACCCGCTCCAACTGCCGGGGTGGCGGAACTGGCAGACGCAAGGGACTTAAAATCCCTCGGAGGAAACTCCGTACCGGTTCGATTCCGGTCCTCGGCACCATTTTACGCGGTAGTGGCGGAATGGCAGACGCGCTAGCTTCAGGCGCTAGTAGGGGCAACCCTGTGGAGGTTCAAGTCCTCTCTGCCGCACCAAGTATTTTTGCGCAGGAAAGGATGATTGTGATGGACGATTTTCAAATGTTTCAAGATGTCTTAACTGAACGTGAAATCTTTTTTGAAAATGATACTTTTCGTGACGGTACACAATATTTCCGCATTCCTCAAAAAATTCAAAATGGCGGCTTAGTCGACGTAATTATTATTTTTGATGAAGATTATGTAAAAATCGTAATTGTAAAAATCGCAAGCACAGAAGATCCTGAAAAACGAATTGCTCTTTGCGAACTCTTCAATGATTTAAATCAAACGTACAAATTTTTCAAGTTCCATATCGATTCTGACGGCGATATTTTACTTGAAGGCAATTTGTCAACTGACCTGCGCGACGGCGATTTTCAGCCGGAAGATTTATTGGCTTACATAGGCGCAGCGTTAAATACTTTGAAAAATGATTATCCGAAGATCATGAAAGTTATCTGGTCTTAAGATATAAAGCGGTCGTGGTGGAATTGGCAGACACGCTACTTTGAGGGGGTAGTGCTCGTTTGGGCGTATGAGTTCAAGTCTCATCAACCGCACCACTTAGAAATTTACAAGCTCGACTGACGGTCGGGCTTTTTCAGTTATGGAAATGATTTTATTGCAAAAAAAATGTTATAATTTCTATAAGGAGTTGATACTATGAACGCAAAAACTTTTCAAGCCGCAAAAATCCTGCGCGATGCCAAAATAATTTTGATAGGCGCGGGCGCGGGCTTTTCAACGGCGGCAGGTTACACTTATTCCGGCGAACGTTTCAAAAAATATTTCGCTGACTTTGAAAAAAAATTCGGCTTCCACGATATGTACAGCGGCGGCTTTTATCCCTACCCGACCGCCGGTGAATTTTGGGCGTATTGGAGCAGAAATATTTTTTACAATCGCTACGATCAACCGCCAAGCGAACTTCATAAAAAACTTTTGGAAATTGTCAAAGATAAAATTTATTTCGTATTGACTACGAACGTTGACCACCTTTTCCAAAATAACGGATTCGACAAACAAAAACTTTTCTACACGCAGGGCGATTACGGCTTGTTTCAATGCTCGACGCCCTGTCACAATAAAACTTACGACAATGAAGAAATTGTACGCAAAATGTTAGCCGCGCAAAAAAATTTGTCCGTACCCGCTGAACTTTTCCCGCGCTGTCCAAAATGCGGCGAATTTATGACGCTTAATCTTCGCTCCGACGATAAATTTGTTGAAGATGAAGGCTGGCACGCCGCCTCCGCGCGTTATCAAGAATTTTTACAGAAATATTTGCTTGATGAAATTGTTTACCTTGAATTGGGAGTCGGCGGCAACACGCCCGGGATTATCAAATATCCTTTCTGGAACTTTACCGCCGAAAATCCCAAGGCGCGTTATATTTGCGTCAACAAGGGCGAGGCTGTAGCTCCTAAAGAAATTGCCGCGCAAAGTTTCTTGATTGACGCCGATATTAAAGATTTTCTTGCACAGATTTAATTTTTTTATACTCAACGCCGAACTCGTGCAACGATTGAATAATTGGCAGCATCATTTTTCCCAATTCTGAAAGTGAGTATTCAACGTGGCGCGGAAAAGTGCCGTTATCTTGCCGCAAAATAATTCCGTCGTCTTCCATTTGCCGCAAATTATCAGATAAAGCATTTTGACTTATTCCGGCGATTGAATTTTTCATTTCATTAAATCTGCACGGCTTTACCAAAAGTCTCTGCAAAATATAAATTTTCCATTTGGTATTTAAAAGTTGTAAAGTTGTAGCTACAGGACAATCAGGCAATTCTTTTTTTGTAAGCATTTGAACGCCTCCTTTTATTGAATTATAAATTTTCTGCGCGACACTCTCAAGTGAAAAAAAATGTACTTATCGACAACGGCAAAAATTTTTAATATAATTTCTTAAAATAATTTAAGGAGGCTGAAAATTATGGCACTTTCAAATTTGTATGATTGGAAAAAAGGCAAAAATTCAAACGGCACGGCTTGCGGCAGTGGAGACAAAGGCTCTGCTTGTGGCTCCGGTGATAAAGGTACAGCTTGCGGCAGCGGCGATAAAGGCTCGGCTTGCGGTTCCGGCGATAAGTAATTTTTAAAATTTTTAAGTTTTGGCGCGGTAGAAAAAGCCGCGTTATTTTTTTGGGAGAAATTATGAGAGCAACTTTTTCTTTTCAGTGGCACATAACCGACGAATGCGACCAACGCTGTAAGCATTGCTACATTTTTTCGGAGTGCACCAACAAAACTTTAGACAAAATGACGTGGCGTGAAATTAATTTGACGCTGGAAAATTGCCTTGACTTTTGCGAAACTTTCAACCGCACGCCACATTTTTACATTACCGGCGGCGACCCTATCCTTCACGAAAATTTTTGGCAACTGTTGGAAATTTTCAAGGCTAAAGATTTTCCATTTACAATTTTGGGCAACCCTTTTCATCTTGACGAAAAAACCTGCGCGAGGTTAAAATTTTACGGTTGCAAAAAATATCAAATGTCATTAGACGGCTTGAAAGAAACGCACGATTTTTTCAGAAAAGCCGGCTCCTTTGATTGTACGCTTGAAAAAATTCCCGTGATAAAAAAAGCCGGTATTCGCGCAGTCATTATGTCAACAGTTTCAGCAAAAAATATTTCGGAAATTCCCGCGCTGATTGATATTGTGGCGGGCGTGGCTGATGTTTTTGCATTTGCGCGGTATTGTCCGACAAGTAACGAAAAATCCGTAGGAATTGCGCCGCTTGAGTACAGAAAATTTCTTGACACTTGCCACAAAAAATTTACCGCGTACGAGGCGGCAGGCTGTACAACTTATTTCAACCGTAAAGACCATTTGTGGACGCTGTACGAATTTGAGGAAGGGCTTTTCAAAATTCCGGCGAATGTCGAAAAAGATATGATTTACGGCGGCTGTAACTGCGGCAATTCTCATCTGACAATTTTACCGAACGGCGATATTTTTGCTTGTCGAAGAATTTTAAGCGGCAAAGTCGGAAATGTTTTTGAAAATCGCTTGACTGATATTTGGCTGAACGAAATGGAAAATTACCGCGAATTTGACAAATTTAAAAAATGTACAAAGTGCGATTTATTGGCGTGGTGCAGAGGCTGTCCTGCAGTTGCGGCGGGAACGAGCGGCAATTTTTATGACGCCGATCCGCAATGTTGGGTTGCTTTAAAAGCAACGGAATAATTATCACGGTTGGAATTTTTTATAAACTTAAATGTTATCGCCGCGCTTGTAACTTTTCAAAGATTGGAGTTGTTAAATTTGAAGGCGTTGATAATTGATAAACCCGTAACGGCTGAAGAAATTTTTTTGAGTGAGTGCGAAATTCCAAAAGTTAAAAGCGGCTGGGTACTTTTAAAAATTCGTGCATTCGGCTTGAATCATTCCGAACAAATTTTGCGCCGTGAAGAAATTTTGGAAGATTATATTCAAAAACCCGTTATACCCGGTATTGAATGCGCGGGCGAAATTGCAGACGCTTCAGACACAAATTTTAAAATTGGCGATAAAGTTATTGCAATGATGGGCGGAATGGGCAGGAGTTTTAATGGCAGTTACGCCGAATTTGCACTTTTGCCGGCGCACCACGTTTTCAAAGTCAAAACTAATTTAAACTGGGCTGAACTCGGCGCAATTCCGGAAACTTACTTCACGGCGTGGGGAAGTCTTTTTGAGTGTTTACGCTTAAAAAAATCTGACGCGCTTTTGATACGCGGAGCAACCTGTGCGCTTGGTTACGCGGCTATTCAAATTGCAAAAACTTTGGGCGCAAAAGTTATCGCCACCACTCACCGTGAAAGTAAATTTCCCCTGCTGAAAGACGCTGACGAAATTATTTTGGACGACGGTAAATTGGCAGGAAAAATTTCAACTGCAAAGGCTCTTGATTTAGTCGGACCAAAAGTTTTGAAAGATACTTTGAAAACCGTTGTACCAAGCGAAAGTGCATTTGTTTGTTGTACGGGAATTTTGGGCGGCGTCGAACTACTGAATAACTTTGACCCAATTACCGCAATTCCAAACGGCGTTTACCTTACCGGCTTTTACAGCAACACGCCAACTCAAAAAGTTGTTGACGAAATTTTTAACTTTATGAACAAAAACAATTTGACGCCGTACATTGGAAAAGTTTTTGACTTTGAAAACCTGCGCGAGGCGTTAATGGCGCAAGACAGCGGCAAAGTCAACGGTAAAATCGTAGTGAGGATTTGAAACAATGGATAAACTTTCAAAAATAAAAAAACTCAACGCACATTTAATTTCAGAAATGCCGGATTTAAAAATTGGCGCAATTCCCGATGATTTAATTTCACAACGAAAACTTTTGCGCGCCTTAATGAACGTGCGCCCGCCAATGCCGCTCGACGAAAATTTTTTGAAGTTGCAAGACGAAATTTTAACGGCTGAAAAATTGGAACGCGGCGTTGTAAAACTTTCAGAAATTCCCGACGTTGAAACAAATATAAAAATTTGGCAGGGCGATATTACCCGCCTTGAAGTCGATGCAATAGTAAACGCCGCCAATTCCGCGCTGCTCGGCTGTTTTGTACCTTTGCACGGTTGCATTGATAACGCCATACATTCTGCCGCCGGTCTGCAACTGCGCGACGCCTGCAACAAAATTTCAAACGGCAACGAGCCTACCGGCGCGGCAAAAATTACGCCCGCCTTTAATCTGCCTTGCAAATTTGTTATTCATACCGTCGGACCGATAATTTACGGCGAAAAACCTACAACCGCTGAAGAAAATCTTTTGGCGTCGTGTTACGAAAGTTGCCTGAAACTTGCCACCGAAAAAAATTTGAAGAGCATTGCGTTTTGTTGCATTTCAACCGGCGAATTTCACTTCCCTAATAAACGCGCCGCCGAAATTGCCATTGCAACCGTCAAAAACTTTTTGGCAGACAATAATTTGTGCGTGGTGTTTAACGTTTTTAAAAATATTGACGCCGAAATTTACAGGGAGCTTTTATGTTGACAGCAATAATTTTAAGTGCAGTGCTGACAATTTCCGGCTCGCGTTGGATTGATTCACTGTACCAATTACCAAATGCGCCGCTGACTTTTCCGGACGAAATTTCAAGCCGTTCAAAGTTTCGCAAGCCATTATTGGCGTTGCTGTTGTTCGTGAATTTTTTGAATATTGCTGACGTACCCGCGCCGCTGTACTTTTACTTGACGGCGATAATTTTTTTTCTGTCGCTGATAACTTTTACAGATTTTGAACAGTACGTTATTTTCAACAAAATGTTACTTCCATTCGCAGTGCTCGGAATTTTGGCGGCGATACATTTAAATTTGCCGCTCCTTGACAGAATTACAGCGGCGGTTGCAGGCGGCGCAATTTTTTTATTAATTTCAATAATTACACACGGCGGAATTGGCGGCGGCGATGTTAAATTAGTTTTCGTAATGGGAATTTGGCTCGGTACAAAAACTTTGCTTGACGTAATATTGGCGGCAAGTATTTTTGGCGGCGCGGTTGCAATTTTACTGATTATAACCAAACAAAAAGACCGTAAAAGTTATTTTGCGTACGGTCCCTATTTCACATTATCGGCGATTGTATTTTTGGCGTTCATTAAAAAATTTTTCTGAAAATATCTTGAAAAAACCCTTTACAAATTTAAATCCATTATGTTAAAATTACAAAAATTATAAAGTGTTAATAGTTAAGTTACGAAAGGGCGATTTTAATGATTTTGATGGATTGGGTTAGGAAAGTTGCAGATATACTTATGCCAATCGATAATGACGAAGAGGAAGTTACTGAAAAAAAAGATAAAGAGGAAAAGGCTGAACAAAAACCCCTGCAGATGCCGACACAAGCTCAAACTTTGGCTGAAAACGTGGCGGCGCGTCGCGCAGCTATGGGCAGTACTTCAACCGGCAATACCGCTACTGTCAACGGCGTAAATTATACTGCTTATACGGATACTTCAAAAACCAACCGTCCTAATTTGCAAATTATCAAAGCTCCCGAATTTGTAATGAAGGTTTACACGCCGGCAGACTACAGCCAAATTAATGGAATTGCGGACGATATTTTGGCACATAAGGCGGTTGTTGTCAATTATGAATACGTTCACACTGAAGAACAGCGCAGAATTTGCGATTATATCGACGGCGTTTGCTACGCGGTTGACGGCGCAGTAACCAAAATTTCAGAAAAAATTTTCCTGTACGTACCGGCAGGAATCAGCACAAGTGATATTGCCGCGCTGGTTGCCTCCGTTCGTTATCACTGACACTAAAGAAAAAAATTGCTCCTGTTGCAACTTCAAAAGTTGTAGCAGGAGTTTTTTTTATTAAAAATTATCGCGCAGATTTAAACGCTTAGAATCGCTTGTAAGCCGTCTTAAAATTTTTTGATAAAATTATACACTTGAACTTGAAACGCGGCTTATAGGGTACTTCAGGCGCGTCTACGGGCTTATTTAATTTCTATTCTTCAAAACATAGACAGTTTGAGATTTAATTTCGCCGTCTGCAGATTTTGAACCGCTTGTCTTAATTGCAAAGCCGCCTTCGACTTCCTCAAGGTGTAAATTATTTTGAGTGGCAAAAATGTTCAACATAATATCTGCCGCGTCAGAAACAATATCAGCCGCGTTTTTCAATCCGGCGTCAAGCCAATTAATAGGACAACCGGGATCATAGCCGAACATTCCAACTTCCATTTCGACAACCGCCGGTTTATCGATAATGCCGTAAGTATTTTTGCCGGAAATTTTGCCGTTGGATTTTGACTCGTCATAAATTCTGAAATTTGAATCCGGCAATACGTCCGCGCTGAAAATTAACTGCGTTGAAATATCATCGATGCCTTTTGCGTTGTACTTTATGCTAAGTTCGTTATCGTTGGAAATGCTGTAAATAATTTCGGCGGACTTTTCGCCAACGGTGGCAGTAAGTTTCAAGCCTTCGATAATTTCTGCAGCGTCCCAAATAACTTTATCAAATTCGTTTGAACCGTCAACGTAAACAACGCCCGCCGCGTCGTCTTTTTCATAGCCGCTGACATCGGGATAACTTTTAAGCACGAACTTATTTTCAAAGTCTTTGTTGCGAAAACGCAGTGAAACGACTCTAGCCCCGTAATTTGTTACTTTCAATTCGTTGCCTTTATTGTTGCGCAGGGTGTAAACTGTGGCTTCGCGCCCGTCTGAAAGTTTACCGAACGATTCTTTTTTGATACTCGGCATAATTTTAACCTCCTTAAAATTTTGAAACATTATATCGCTTACAAAAAAATTTTTGAAGTGCTGCAGGAATTTTTATATAAGTTTTTTTATATCACCAATTAAACTGTTCAAGTTTCCAACTTTCGCGCAGAGTTCAAAATAAAATCTGCTACACTTTCAAGCGAACTGCTGCCTTGCGCTTTCCTTTTTTGTCCGAGTCGCCTTTTAAATTATGTTGTCTTAAAGTTGGATGTGGAAAATATTCAGCGTTGAATATTTTCAATAAGCTTTCTAAAATCCTCAATGTTTTTAGCGGCAGTTTTACAAAATATTCTATCCTATCTTTGATAAGGCGGCATATATTGTCTTCATAATCTTCATAGCCGTTTTTATTTCAGTCATTTCTTGCCGCCGCTCCACTCAATCATTTCTGTTGGCAAGTGCAACTGGAAAAGGATTTTATTTACAACGTGGTTAATGTGACTTTGAAGCGTCATATCAGTGTTGTAAAAAGTCATAACCGGCGGCATAACCACCACGCCCAAATCTGCAAGTTCTTTCATATTGCGCAAGTGAACTCGACTGAAGGGCATTTCACGCGGCACAATTACCAGAGTTCGACGCTCCTTAATGCAAACATCAGCCGCGCGCAAAAGCAAATTATCGCTGTAACCGCTTACAATCCCGGCAACCGTTTTCATCGTGCAGGGAACTATTACCATTCCTTCTGTAATAAAACTGCCGCTTGCTATTGCCGCGTCCATTTCGTGAACATTGTAGACAACGTCCGCCAATCTGTTAATTGAGTAAACGTCAAAATTCGTTTCGTCACGAATGGTAAGCGCGCCGCCGTCCGTAATTATCAAATGAATTTCGACGCCTTCAATTTGTCTTAACCTTTGCAAAAGTTCCACCGCTATTACAATTCCGCTTGCGCCCGTTATTCCAACTATTACGCGCATGATATTCACCCCCAGATTTTTTTAAAAGAAAAGTTTTGAATCCATAATTTCAAGATACGAATGAACTTCGACGCACGAGATATTTTTATTTTCAAAAAGTTTTTCGCCGCTGTACCAAAAAGGCGTTATTCCAACATTCGCTGCGCCCGCAATATCACGTTCGGGGCTGTCTCCGAAATAGGCAGTTTCAGCCGCCGTAACTTTCATTTTTTTTAGTGCAAGTTCAAACATTACTCGCGCAGGTTTTTCCAATCCGGTTTCTTCACTGGTAACCATAAAATCTACAAAATGATTCAAGCCGAGTTGTTTAATTTTTCGGTACTGAATGTGCGCCGTCATATCCGTACAAAGTGCAATTTTGACGCCCGCGCTTTTTAATTTTTTTATAAATTCTGCCGCGCCTTCAAACGGTTTCATATTCGCCAAAAAATTATTCCAGTAAATATCGTACATTTCCAAAACGTGGCAGAAAGGATTTTTGCCCAAAAGTTCAAGCGCAGTTTGAAAAAATAAAACTCTGCTGTGACGCGCGCCGCCGTCAGTCAAGCGTTCCTCTTTGACAATTCGCCGCGCCTCTTTGTAGACTGCACGAAATTCTTTTTCTTCAATTTTTAAAACTTTTTCTGCAAATTCGCAAAGGCTTTTAACAGCGATTCTGTCGTTTTCAACGTAGCTGTAAATTGTGCCGTCAATGTCGAAAATTACCGCCTTAAACATACAACGCCTCCAATGTAGTGTGATAGTTGGATAGTGCGATAGTGGAATAGTAATTACTACCACACTATCAAACTACAACACTATCCCACTATTTTTACAACGTGAATAACTTTGTAACCGCGCGCGTCCAACTTGTTCTTAATTTCTTCAAATAAATCTGCGCGAGCGTCGAGGCGAACAACAAGTTCTTTTTTATTTTCGTAGGATTGACAAACTATCATACTGTCAATATTAATTCCGCTGTCAGCAATAATTTTGGTAATTTCAGCCATAACGCCAATTTTGTCTTCAACTTCTAAAGTCATTCTGATTTTGCCGCCGCCCGGCAAGCCCATTACCTCAATAAAAGTTTTCAAAATATCTGTTGCCGTGATAATCCCTACAACTTTTCCAACTTGCGAAATTACCGGCAAGCCGCCGACTTTGTTTTGGTACATTATCAGCGCGGCTTCTTCAATCGTGGCATCTTCATTAACCGTGATAACTTTTTGTTGCATAATATCTTTGACGCTTAATTTGTCCAAAAGTTCACGAATTTCAAATTTTGAAAGTGAAGTTGCCGGCGAAGGCGCAACGCGCATAACGTCTCTGTCGCTTAAATAGCCGACCAATTTTCCGTCGTCAACGATTATCATTCGGTGGAACTTGTACTTTTTCATCATTCTGTCGACTTCAGCAACCGTTGCATCTGAAGTCATTGTTACCGGGTGCCGCGTCATTCTTTCCGCTACAAACATTTTTCATCCCTCCAATAAAAAAATCTTCCGAGTTTCTGTTAGGAAGATTTTAACTTTTTCTTTCGATATTGTCACGAAATTTTTTTTAAACATCGCTTTTAATTCGGTTGCAATTTTCACAGAGCACTTGGCAATTACTTTCAACAGTGCGCCCGCCTTTGCTCCACGGCGTGATATGGTCGGCGTGCATTTTATCAATCGGAAAATGTTTAGTACACTTTGCACAGCATTTATTTTGCTTTTCATAAACCGCACGCTTGATTTTATCGCTGAATTTTCTAATGCTTAAGTGCCGCTCGTTTCTGTCAAACAAATATTCATAAATCCCGCGTGAACTGGTAATATCTTCGTCTTCAAGCATTGAAACAATTTCCGCCTCAAGTTTTTTTGTATCGTAATTTTTTTCACTGTACTTGTTGTATAAAAAGCCCCATTCAACTTTTTTCATTTCCTTGCGATATGTTGTGAAAGTTGCCTTGACCCAATCCATAACTTTTTTGAAGTACAGCCAAAGCTCATTACAATTCGGCGCGTCCTGATTCTTTGCCATATAATCTTCAATTTTTATACCGTCTCGCGCAGAAATCCACTTTAGCGCAGTTTCCAAAAAATCTTGACGAATTGCCGAGCCGTCCAAATATTTATTGTAACCTAACTGTATAACCGAACAACTATTTTTGCTGAAATATTTTTTGGCGTCATTTAACCAACTGCCGGAAAAAATTGCGTTGCGTAATTCCTGCGCGTTTAATTCTGTGCCGGGCGTGTTTATCACTTTGAACCATTCCAGCGTTTCTTTGTCCGTGCCTTCACAAATGAAAACCGCCAACTTGTAATTCAAAATTTGTTCCTTGTCGGCGGCTGTCAAATTTTTAAAACCCATATGCTCTATTGAAAATTCGCCGCTGCAATATTGGCAAATTGAAATTGTGCGCTGTTGCCCGTCCAATACTTCAAATGTACCGTCAGATTTTTTTACCCAATACATAACGCTTATTGGCAAGCCTTTTTGGATACTGTCAATGACTGCCTCGCGCTTTTTGCCGGTGTAGATAAATTCTCGCTGGTAAGGCGGGCGAATGTTCAACTTGCCGCCGTAGCCAAAACAGCCTTCTTCGGCGTTATCTTTGTAATCTTCAACCAACTTGCTTATCGGTATTTCTTCCAATTTGTATTTCATTTTTGCCCGCCTTTCAAGTCCGCCGCCTTTACGCCGCCTTTTGATAATCAATAATAAAAATTTTGCTGTAAACTTTTTTGTACATTTCAAGTAAATCTTCAATTTTTTCAATCGTGGACGCCGAAAACAAAATTTCGCCGCATTGCTCACATTTTTTGCAAGGAACATTTTCAATAATGACGTAGCCGCCGTTCAATTTTGCAAAATATGTTTCTATACTGTCAATCATCTTGCCGGATTTGCAAACTAAACAATTCATATTTTTACCTCCGCGTTTTTAAATTTTTCCCGTCATAACTTTACGGCACTGCGAATATCTTTTATTTTTATATTGCGCTGATGAAATCTTTCTGCCGCGTGTTCAGTTACAAAAACTTTGTCTGCCAAAAAATATTCGCGCAGTTTTTCAATTTCTATCATAAACTCATTCCTGCCGCCTTTTTTAGTTGTTAGGGGTTAGGGATTAGGATTGTTGCCGCCGCCGAATAAAAAGCCGCTTATAAACTTTTTTGCCGTTAATTATAGCCTGCGCGACGCCGGAATTTTTTTGCCACAAGCCATTTGAAAAACCTTTGCCTTCACTTTCAGTTGCACCTAAAATTTCAAACTGATTAGGGTTGTATTTGTCAAGAAAAGTTATTGGTACGCCCATTACGCCGAAATAATCGCAGGGAATTTGCACAGTTTTGCTAACTTCTATTGCGTCATAGTTATCATAGTGCGGATATTTTTCAGGCGAATATTCAAAAACCAAATTTATTTCTTCATTCTGCTTTTTCAAGGGAATGTTGGTAAACCAAATAGAAGCAGAACGC
>CALDHY010000086.1 GCA_937901445.1 uncultured Selenomonadales bacterium | reverse complement strand
GCCGCCCGAACAATACGGCTTCGGACAAACTGACGCCCGCAGCGATATTTATTCACTCGGCAAAACTTTTTTGGAATTGACAAATTGCGGCGTCCAACTCAAAAAAATTCTGTCAAAGTGCGTTGAAGTCGACCCCAAAAACCGTTATCAAAATGTTGACGAACTGAAAGCCGCCTTAACTAAGAAAAATTTTCCTTTCGTGAAAATCTGCGCGAGTTTTGCCGCCGTGGCTACAGGGATATTTTTATTTTTTAATTCGACAAACAGTAAAAATATTCCCGCCGAAAATAAAATTTCCCCCGTCGAAACTGAAACAGAAAACCCTAACGTTGAAATTGAATCGCCCGTTGAAAGTGAAAACCTGCTTGACAAAATTAAAATTCCCGTCGAAACTGAAAATACACCTGCTGAAATTGAAGAAATTCCCTCCGTTGAAAATCCGCCCGCCGAAAATAAATCTACTCCGGCTGACGTTGAAAAAATTCCTGAAGTTGAAACGCCCGCGCCTGATTCCAACTTAGAAAAAATTCAACCCTTGCCTGCCACGCCCGCACTTGAAAATTTTCAACCGTCATTTCCGACCTTGCAACAATATAATTTTGAACTTGAATTTGGTACAACCAAGCAAAATTTGGGCGGCGTACAACTGGGCGATTCTTTAGAAAGTGCCAATGAAATTTTAGGCGCGGCTGAAGAAATTAAAAGCTATGACGGCTTGAACTTTGTTAATTATTTTTACAAAAATTTAAACTTAACTATTGAAAATAACGTTGTAACTTGTATCAGCACAAAAAATTCTGACGTTGCAACTTTAAAAGGTATTCGGCAGGGCGATTCGTTGGAAAAAGTTTTGGCGGCGTACGGCAACCACTATCAAACGCGCCAATTCGGCGATACGACGGTTTATATTTATCCCTACAAATTAATAAACAGCGTCAATCAAAATTTTTCGGCTGAACTTAGATTTTCTGTAGAAAATAACGTTGTCGCAGCGATAACTTTAATGACGGCTGAATAATTTACCGGCGCGGTAAGGATAAAAAAATTTTCTATGCTACTATCAAAAAAATAGTAGCATTTTTTATTATTATACCTTGACAAAATTAAATCGGGGGGGGGTATAATAAATTGTAATGGTTTAAAAATTAATTTTAAGGAGGTCGGTTAAAATGAAAAAACTTGTAGTGACAGTGGTATTTGCATTGGGCGTTTTTATTTTGCAAATGCCGCAAGCCGCCGCCGAAGATTATCCCGTCGGCGAAGAATGGGAAGGCGGCTGGAAGGCTTATATTGTAGTTGAAAGCGTCGATTGGCAAGTTAAAAGTCCTGTCGAAATTATTTTTTACTGCAGATTGAAGGGGGTTTCGCCGCAAGGCAAAGTTAAATATTTCGACTACGTTTTCACTCCGATAAATGACAACAATAACAAAATGATTGGCGCGTCGTTCCGTGATTCAACCGGTGCAACCGGCAGATTTTATAAAAACAATCCCGGCGTTTACAGAGTGGAATACAAAGTTTTTCAGATGTTGCTTGAAGCCTTCAGCGAAACTTTAAATCAAGCCGGATAGTAACAAGGAGGTTAATTTATGGAGACTGAATTTGGCAACAACGAAATTGAAATTAAGTCTTACCGCAGACATTGGTTTGATTTACTTTGGACTGTTTTTTGGTTATTAGTGTTTTGTCCCATAGGTTTTTACTTTTTTTTAAAATGGTATATTGAAAAAATTGTTGTAACAAATCAGGCGGTTTATCTTCGTAAAGGTATAATAAGCCGAGACGTTAAAAAACTTCCATTGAGACAAATACAAGATGTCAGTTACGATCAAGGATTTTTTGGAAGAATTTTTGGTTTTGGAACGGTAAAAATAACTTCAGCGACGATTGGCGGGATTTTAGGTTATAAATGTATGCCGAATCCCAATGAAATGGTTTTGACAATCAGTCAAGCGATTGAAGGTGCTGCAAGCAGAGTAAATGTAGCATCGCTCCCGAATCAAGCTCCTGTAAATCAGCAACCAATTCAAATACAAATAGTAAATCAAAATCAACCGCCTACAAATACAAATTCTTAAAAAAATTTTGCAGAGGTGATTAAAATGAAAAAATTTTTGGCAACGGTATTTATTTTCTGCCTGTTTTTCGTGCAGTTTGCGCAAGCGTATACTCCTCAATATGGTGATGTGGCTATTGTTTATCACTGGTATTGCGATGAATGCAACTCTTCTTACAAACAAGTTGTTATTGAACCTCACAGGCATTCTGATCCTACGCCACAACAAGCTCATCCCTACGGCTGTCACGGCAATAAAAAGCAGGCGCACAAATGGACGCGCACTTATACCAATGAAAGATATATATTTTCTAATGGAGAGTGGAGGCGAATGTAAGAATGAAAAAATTTTTATTGGCAACGGTACTTGTTTTCAGCGTGGTATTCGCGCAGGCGCAGGCGGCGGAATATCATGAGACTAATGAAAGTTACGCCGTAACGGAAAAGGACGGCAACAAAATTACTGACGTATACATTATAGGCGATCCGCAAAAAACCAATTACGGCTTTAAGGTATTTATGCATTCAATCGGCAGAAATCATCGACTGGACAAGCATTGGGTACTTGGCTTTGAGATAGTTAATGATGATTTGTATGCCGTATTGCATCACGGGTTCATAGACGACGCCACGACGCAGGTTACACGCGGCAAAACTATACTTTCTGAATATTACTGGGCAATTTTTGTGGCGGCTATGGAAAAAGAATAGGCGGTGACTTGCAATGAGAAAAATTTTAATATTTGCGGTGTTCATTTTTGGTTTAGCATTCGCGCAGTTTTCACAGGCGCAGTCTTACACTCCACAGGAAGGCGATAAGGCGATAGTTTACGAGCATACTTGCGGATGGTGTTTCAAGACCTACTATGAAAAAAGCTTTTACAGAAATAAGCAGCTTATTGCCAAAGACGAAGCTCCGCCGCGTTATGGTTGCAGTAATTCTCAAACTAACGGCGAACACTATTGGCCAAATTCATACTTTGCCAGTTACTACATATTTACCAATGGAAATTGGAAGCAAGTAACAGATTATTAAAGCGGTGGTGATTCATATGAAAAAATTTTTAGTAATTCTTTTGGCGGCAGGATTTTTTGCGGCGGCTGTACCTTCACAAACAGAATCCGCAAGACCTGTTGGCGTGTTCAAATGCCGTAATTGCGGCGCAGTTGTAGAAATACCGTATGACTACAACACAAATAAAATTCCCAATCCAAGTGAAGTTGGTTATGCTAAAGGCTGTAAAAAAAGTACAGACGGAGAGCATAAATGGTGGGCTTTAAGAACTCGTATGAGGTGATTTTATGAAAAAACTTTTTATAATTGTGCCGGTGATTTTTTTACTGAACTTCGCGCAGGTTTCGGCTAAGGAAATTTATTTTGGCAGTCAATTTAACGAAGATTTTTA
>CALDHY010000085.1 GCA_937901445.1 uncultured Selenomonadales bacterium | reverse complement strand
ATTCTCAAACCTATATACTTTATAGTCTCTATAGACCTTATAAAGTATAGCGGAAAAATTTTTTCCCGCTTACGCTAAAAATTTTTCGCTATAAGGAGTTCGGAAGTTACGAAACGTAACTCGTGAAAATTAATGGCGCGGCGAATTTTCATAAAAAAAAATAAATTCACGTCAAATTGAGAAAGGAAGATTGAAAATGGGAAAAGAAAACGCACCGGCAACCCTGCCAAAACTTTTGGAGATGAAGACGGTACAGCAGAAATTTAATGAAGTGTTAGGGAGTAAAGCCTCCAGTTTCATTGCCTCTTTACTTAGCATTTATCAGGAAGATGAGAAGTTGCAAAAGTGCGACCCTGTATCAATTTTGGCAGCGGCAAAACAAGCGGCAATTCTGCAACTCCCAATAATGAAACAGCTCGGTTACGCGTACGTTATCCCGTACTATGACGGGAAAAGTAAAAAGCAGGTCGCGCAGTTTCAAATGGGCTATAAGGGATTTTTACAACTTGCGATGCGCTCCGGTGTTTTTCGTAACGTCAATACAGTTGAAATTTTTGAAGGCGAAATAAAGAGCCGGAATAAAATTACGGGCGAAATAGAATTAGGCGAGCGCACATCAGATGAAGTTGTTGGTTACGTGGCTTATATGCAACTTGTCAACGGCTTTTCAAAAACGCTGTATATGACGCGCGCAGAAGTCGAAGAACACGCGCGCCAATATTCGCAGAGTTACGCCTACGATTTAAAGAGCGGCTATAAAACGTCAATCTGGAGTAAGAACTTCGACACAATGGCAAAGAAAACGGTACTGAAAAAGTTGTTGACTGCCTACGCGCCAACTTCGATTGAAATGCAAAATTCGGCATTGGCGACGGCGTTAAAAGCAGACCAAGCCCTTATCTCAAAAGATACCTATCAGTACGTAGACAACGGCGGTAATGTTGTTGACCGTACCGACAATGAAATTTCGCAGAATTCGGAGCTTGAAACTGTTGACGTTGAAACGGGCGAAATAAATCCTGCCGCCGCTGATGAAGTTCCTTTCGATTAATTTTGCGGCGCGTAATTCGCAGGAGCAAGCACAAAAAAATCGCCGTAGACGCGCTGTAAGGGGTCTAGCCTTCACGTTTAGGGTTAATCGCAAGATTTTATCAAGGGTATAAAAATCAGCGAAATTTGAATTTACAGGCGTTTTAAAATTTAAATCAATTATATATATAAGAGAGAAAGAAAAGTGAAAATAACAGCAGAAATAGAGCCGGTACCATTGGCGCGGACGCAGATTAACACTTTCAATCGTGGCAGATTTTTAACCGCCAGAAGTCAGCAGTTCAAGCGGGATTTAGGGATAATTGCCGGAGCGGCGATGCACGGGCAAAAAATTTTTACCGGCGCGTTGTCTTTGAAAATCAATCTGTACAAAAACTGCGCGATCACCAGTCGAAGATACGGCGACGCAGACAACCACGCAAAGGCAATTCTGGACGCTTGCAACGGGATAATTTTTCTCGACGATGCGCAAGTTGTCAGCTTACAAGTTGTCAAACATAAATCAGCAACTCAAAAGGTAGTGATAGAAATTGATGAGTACGAAATTTCAGATTGACGGCGTAAACGTCATTTCCAATTTTGAGATGGCGGAGCGGGAAGCGCAAAATTACGTTGACTTTGTACGCTCAAAAATTCAAACACCGCTTGTCGAAGTTGAAGTTCGACTTTGCAACGACGGCAAGGTTGACTTGAAATATTTGGCGCGCGGCGCAAGGTTTGAAAGACTGCGCAGAATCACCGGCTATTTGACATCTGATTTAAAATTTTGGAATGACGCAAAACGCGCGGAAGAATCCGAGCGCGTCAAACACGGGGTAAGCAAAAATTATGGCTACTTGTAAAAAAACTCCGACCGAGTTTCAACTTACCAAAAAGCAACGGGCGCAGATGGAACGGCTGAAAAAAGAATTGTTGTTACGGCGCAAATTGCGGGAGCAGTTCAAAGACACTGAAATTTTAATTGACGATTCACAGGAGATTTATTGTGATGACGGCTACAGAATTTTTGAAACAATCGGTGAAGATTTATAGGCGGCTGGATTGTACGTTAGAGCAACTTCAAGGGTTACAGGATTTAGCCAAAAGGATAACGCCGATTTTGAACGGCACGCCTTCAGTAAGTACCAAAAGTTTTTCCAAGATTGAAGCGGCGGTTGTCAATATGCAAGAACAATCTGAAAAGCTCGGCGATAACTTAGC
>CALDHY010000084.1 GCA_937901445.1 uncultured Selenomonadales bacterium | reverse complement strand
GACGCTCTTCCGATCTATTTCTGCAACAAAAATATTGACGCCGAATTTAAATAATTATACAATCAAAAAAAATTTGGAGCTGATAAAATGAAAATTACAATAGGCAGTGATCATGGCGCGGTTGAATTGAAGGACGCCGTGAAAAAAGTTTTGGCAGAATTTGACGTGGAAATTAATGACGTTGGAACATTCGGCAACGCGGCTGTAGATTATCCCGACATTGCAGAAAAAGTTTGTGCGGAAGTTGTAAGCGGCAATTCTGAACGCGGGATTGTACTTTGCGGGACGGGAATTGGAATTTCAATAGCCGCCAATAAAATTAAAGGTATTCGCTGTGCCCTGTGCAACGATGTTTTTTCGGCAAAGATGAGCCGTGAACATAACAACGCAAATGTTTTGGCAATGGGCGGGCGTGTTTTAGGATTCGGACCTGCAGGCGAAATTGTCCGTGCGTGGTTGACTGCTGATTTTTCCGGCGATGAAAGACATAACCGCCGAATTGCAAAAATTTCTTCACTTGAAAATTAATTTTTAAAATTAAACAAAAAATCCCTCGCGCAGTTTTTTTATTTAACGCGGGGGAATTTTTTTACTTTAAAACTTCGTCCAAAATATTTATAACTTCGTCAACTTGTTCATTGGTGATAATCAGCGGCGGGATAAATCTTAAAACGGTTCCAACAGTACAATTAATAATTGCGCCGCGTTGCATGCATTCATTGACAATTTCGACGCCGGATTTTTTTGAGTTTGAAAGTTGCGCGCCCAAAATTAAACCTTCGCCGCGTACTTCAGAAATTTGGTCGGGATATTTTTGTTGCAGTTCAATCAATTTATCTTTGAAATATTTGCCGACTTCTTCGACGTGCGCCAAAAATTTTTCATTCGGTACAGTGTCAAGTACAACATTTGCCGCCGCACAAGCTAAAGGATTTCCGCCAAAAGTTGTACCGTGATCTCCGGCGTGGAAAGCCTGCGCGACTTTTTCGGTACAGATAAACGCGCCTATTGGCACGCCGCCCGCCAATCCTTTTGCAAGCGTTACAATGTCAGGTTTAATCCCGTACTTTTCATAGGCGAAAAATTTACCGCTGCGCCCTATTCCCGCTTGAATTTCATCCAAAATTAAAAGTGCGCCGTGTTTATCGCAAAGTTCACGAACTTTTTTAAGATAGTCATTTTTCGGCGGATAAACGCCGCCTTCGCCTTGAATTGTTTCAAGCATAACCGCGCAGGTTTTATCAGAAATTTTTTCTTCAAGCTCGGAAATATCGTTGTAGTGTACGTAGTCAAAGCCGCCCGGCAACGGTTCAAATCCTTTGTGATATTTCGGTTGCCCCGTTGCAGTCAAAGTGGCAAGCGTGCGCCCGTGAAAACTGTCCCACGCCGTGATAATTTGGGATTTTTCAGCGTCGAATTGATGAGCGTATTTGCGGGCGATTTTTATTGCGCCTTCATTTGCCTCCGCGCCGGAATTTGCGAAAAATGCTCTGTCTAAGCCGCTAAGCGTTACCAACTTTTCAGCGGCGGCGGCTTGCGGCTCCGTGTAATATAAATTTGAAACGTGAATAACTTTTGCCGCTTGTTGAGAAATTGCGTCAACCAGCGGCTTATAATTATGTCCCAAAACATTTACCGCTATTCCCGCCAAAAAATCAATGTACCGCTTGCCGTTAATATCGTACAAATACGCACCCTCGCCGCGCTCCAAAACTATCTTGTAGCGATTGAACACCGGCAAATAATTATTATCGTCGCGTGTAAAAATTTCTTTGTCTTTCATTAAAAAAACCTCACTCATAAAATTTAATATATTGTATCACAGAATTACCATGAGTAACATTGTCGAAAAAATTTGTGGCTAAAAAAATTTTTTCAAATTGGGCAGGGATTTTATTTTAGTTTATAGAATTTTTAAGGAAATTTTTGTAGCGACATTTTGAATGAATGTCGACTTTGCGGAAGGGGATATATTATGAACGTAAAACTCGCTAATCCGTTTATTGAGGCGTTCATGTCAGTTATGCCGATTTTGGGTTGTCCTACGCCAAAAAGGACGAAAGTTTATTTACACGATAAGGAAGTTGCAAACGACGGCGTAGCGGTGCGTGTCAACTTCAAAAAAGAATTAATTGGCAGTGTTGTTTACAATATGAAAGAAGATACTGCTAAATTTATTGCGTCAACAATGATGATGGGGATGCCCGTTGCCGAAATGGACGAATTGGCGCGCAGTGCAATTTCTGAATTGTCAAATATGTTGACTGCAAACGCCACGACCAATTTAACAAAACTCGGCTATGAGGCAGATATTACGCCGCCGAGTCTTGCCATTGCCGCCGGTGAAATGATGACTATTGGAACTTCACAATGTTTAGGCGTCGAAATGGACGTTGGCGGGCACGGCGTAAATATTCTCATTGCAATTCGCCGCGCCAAGCCCGGAAAAAGTACGGCAGGGCTTATTGATTAACCCCGCCGCGCAAAATATTTTTGGAATTATTTTAAATACCGCCAAAAATATTTCCGGAAAAATTATTAAAGTTGCCGCCGCCCAAATTGCCGCCAATGTTAAAGGCGGAACTTATGGCTTTATTGGCTTCTTGCCCCGCGTCAACTTCATTTGAAAGGCGAACGTGCGCAGTTGCCGCGCTTATTGCAGCGGCTTCAGCCGAATTTTCGACTTTAGAATTTTCCGGCGGGCGTTTCGGAAATTCATCTGCAAAAAATGAATCTTCATACATATCGCCGAATGCATTTTCTTGAAAAAGATATTTTCCATTACTCATACTTATTACCTCCGCTGACTTATTTTACTTATTTTATCAAAAATAAAATTTATCGCAATAAAAAAATCCTTGCTTTTTTACGGCGAGGATTTTTTCAGTTGAAGATTGTTTAAAATCGATTCAGACGCGCCTGAATGTACCTGTAATTAATTTTTATAACTCTTTTGAGGAAATGTACCAAATAAAAACTTTGAACGCAAATAGGGGCATTTCTGCGCGTTTACGGGCAAATTAAAAATCCCCGCTTTTTATGGCGAGGATTTTTGAGTTTATGAAAAAATCTCAACTTTCAGCAGTGTCATTTAAATTAATTTCTGCAGTTTCATTTTCGTTGGAGCCAATCAGGCTGTAAACTGAAGTAATATTTGCAATGTCGACGTTATAAATTTTGCCTTCCGCCGTTTCCACGACAACTTTTGTTTCGCCGTCCTCAATATTGATTCCGGTAATAATTCCGCTGTAGTCTTCGGAAACTTTCAAAGGGTTGCCTTCTTCGTCTGCAGTGTCAACAGTTTCTGTCCAATCGACGCCTTGTCCAATCATACCGCTAAGTTGTCCGACCAAAACTGAAGTATCGATATTTCCAACAAGTGTATTAATATCTTCAAGCTTAGTTGCAACGTTTGTCATTTGTTCAAGGCTGGAGAATTGCGCCATTTGTGCGATAAATTCGCCGTTTTCCTGCGGTTCAAGCGGATCTTGATATTGCAACTGCGTAACGAGCAATTTAATAAAAGCGTCTTTATCCAAGTCATTTTTAACTTCATTTGCGGCTTCAGTGGCTTTTTGCGCGGCGTAAGCTGCCGAGCTGTAAGTTACGCCGTTTACAGTAATTGTATTGAGTGAATTATTTGAACTTGCCATATTAAAACCTCCTTAAACTTTATAATCTACGCCATCGGCAGAAATACTTTCGTTATCCGGCGTTACGGCGTCAACTTCTTCTTGCAGAGCGTCAAAGTCAATTCTTCTGTTAGCAGGTTGTTGTTGATTTTGTTGCCACGCCTGCCCGCCTTGCCCGTTCATTAATCCGCCGTCGCTCAAATATGAAGAAACTTGCACGTTATCGACTTTCAAGCCTTGATCGCTAAGTTCCTGTCTAAGTTGTACAAGTGAATTTTCAATGGCGGCGCGTACTTGTGCGTTATCGCTATAAAAGCTTGCAGTAACTGCGCCGTTTTGACTGACAGAAACTCGCAGGGTTAATTGTCCCAAGTGTTCAGGCTTAAGATTAATAACCATTTCGGTATTTTCGGCGGTACGAATCATGCGCGCCTGCTGTACAATCTGCGCGGGGATACTTTCATTTTCACGGGCGGCTTGCGCGGCGGCTTCAGGATTTTGAGTTTGAACAACGGGTTGAGTGTTTGTGTTGTTATCGACTGCCGGAGCCAAATTTTGTACAAAGGTTGACTCGCCGCCGGAATTTTGTTGTTGAGTTTGAATTTCAATATTTAAATCCTGCGCGAAATTTTGTTGTAAGTTTTGATTGGTTTGTTGCTGATTTTGTTCAGGTTGTTGGCGAAAGATTTGTTGAACAGGCGGCAAAGGAGCAGTACTTTGACTATCTTCAACCGGTACATTTGCGCCGAGCAAGTCAGAAATTGGTTGTTGCTGATTTACTTGTTTAGCGTCAATTTGCGGTTGCAGGGAAGTTAAAATTGGTTGTTGTTGTAACTCAAATTGCGGTGCAGTTTGAATTTGTGGTGCAGCTTGAATTTGCGGCGCAGCTTGAATTTGTTGTTGCGGTTGAATTTCTAAATTTACCGGTTGAGTTGGAATTTGTTGGAGCTGTTGCGGTTGAATTTCCAAATTTATTGGTTGAGTTGGAACCTGTTGGAGCTGTTGCGGTTGAATTTCAAATTCTACGGATTGAGTTGGAATTTGTTGCGGTTGAAAGTTTAAATCTGCCGGTTGAGTTGAAATTTGTTGCGGTTGAATTTGTTGAAGATTTAAATTTGTCTGCTGATTTAAAATTTGTTGATTTAAAATTTGCGGCGATTGTTGCAGATTTTCAGCGTTTTGATTTTGAACAGGATTTTGATTTAAAGTTAAATTTTTGCCGACTTGATGAATCGGTAAAGTTTCGGGATTAATTTCAATGTTTTGTGTAACAGGCTGGGGCGAAATTGTAGCTTGAACGTCTTCAGCAGTCCACGTTTTGCCGCCCAAAAGATTCAGCATAGTTTGAGATTTATTGCCGTCGTTTTGGGGCATAATCGTCATTAAATTAACTTCGCCGGTATTTTCTGCAGGTTGCGCGGGTAAAAGCGTTTCAGTGTTAGCCGTGAAAAAATATGGAACAACGGGCTGAACTTCCGGCGCGGCGGTAATTTCGGTGTTTTCGGGTTTAACTTCAATTTCCGGCGAAATATTTTCGGTTGAAACTTCGACGGGCTGTAAAAGATTTTCAGTTGGAATTTCTACAACGGGCGAAATATTTTCAGTTTGAACAACTTTAATTTCGGCGGGGATAACTTTTTCGGTCGGTATATTTTGAGCCGCGTCCTGCGGTTGTTGATTCTCTCCTTGAGTTGACGCTGTATTTGTGGCGTCTTTTGATTCGACGGGTTGTGTAGTATCTTGTACGCTTGCATCCGGTTTAACTTCTTCAGCATTTGAAGGCTCTTGTTGGATTGGCTGATTTTGTTGATTAAGTTTTTCGTTTGCTCTGTCGAGCGCGGAATTAAAATCATTGCCGCCTTTCTGTGAAGAATTATATTTTGACAAGCCGGAACCTTTTGAACCTGTCGAAGCTGCCGATTGATTTATGTTTATCGACATTAAATTTGTATTCGCATTTGCCATAACTGCCTCTCCTCTCTTTAAAGAGTATCGAAATTTTTTACAGTGCCATTAAATTTTTTTAAGGCACGGCGGCGCGGCGATTTTTTTTATTGTACTATTTTTTGTGAAACTGTTATAATTATTGGCGGTTTAAAAAATTCATAGGGAGTGAAAAATTTGTTTGGCTTTTTGAAAAGATTTTTGGGCGATAACAACGAAAAAGAAATTAAACGAATGCAAAAAGTTGTTGATAAAATTAATTCTTTGGAGGCAACATATCAAAATTACACTGACGATAAACTTACCAATTCCACTGAAAATTTTCGTGAACGTTTACGCGGCGGCGAAACTTTAGATAAAATTTTACCGGAGGCGTTTGCAGTTTGCCGTGAGTCGTCGCGCAGAGTTTTAGGTATGCGTCATTTTGACGTACAACTTATAGGCGGAATGTGTTTGCATGAAGGTAAAATTGCCGAAATGAAAACCGGCGAAGGTAAAACACTTGTTGCAACGTTGCCGGTTTATCTGAACGCGCTGGAAGGTAAGGGCGTGCATATGGTTACAGTCAATGACTATCTTGCACGCCGTGACAGCGAATGGATGGGACAACTTTACAGCTTTTTGGGTTTAACCGTCGGATTAATTGTTCACGATATGGATTTTCCCGAAAGAAAATTTTCCTACAACTGCGATGTAACTTTTGGCACGAACAATGAATTTGGCTTTGACTATCTGCGCGACAATATGGTTGTTCATCAAGAACAAATGGTACAACGCCCGCTGCATTATGCTATTGTTGACGAGGTCGACTCCATTTTAATTGACGAGGCAAGAACGCCGCTTATCATTTCCGGTCCCGGTCAAAAGTCTACAGAAATTTATGCAATTATGGCGCGCGCAGTTTCAACTTTGCAGGAAGGCACAGATTATACCGTTGACGAAAAACAGAAAACCGTTTCGCCAAAAGATGAAGTCATACCGAAAATTGAACAGCGGCTCGGTATAAATAACTTGTACGCCTCTGAAAATATTGAATACTCTCATTGCTTTACGGCGGCGTTGCGTGCAAAATCTTTGTTCAAACGTGACAGAGATTATGTTGTACGTGACGACGAAATTATTATTGTTGACGAATTTACGGGGCGTTTAATGCCCGGGCGCAGATATTCTGACGGCTTGCACCAAGCTATTGAAGCTAAGGAAGGCGTCAAAATTCGCCGTGAGTCTCAAACACTTGCAACGATAACATTTCAAAATTATTTCCGTATGTATGACAAATTGGCGGGAATGACAGGCACGGCTAAAACTGAAGAGGACGAATTTTTAAAGATTTACAAATTGCCGGTTATCGTTGTTCCGACAAATAAACCCGTTAAAAGAATCGACCACCCCGACGTAATTTACAAAAACAAACGCGCCAAATATAAAGCCGTCGGACAAATGGTTGAAGAAATTCACGCAAAAGGGCAGCCCGTTTTAATCGGTACAACTTCAATTACTCAATCTGAAGAATTAAGTACAATTTTGAGAAAGCGCGGTATTCCGCACAACGTTTTGAATGCAAAGTTCCACGAAAAGGAAGCTGAAATTGTTGCAGACGCCGGGCAGAAAAACGCCGTTACAATCGCCACAAATATGGCGGGGCGCGGCACGGATATTAAACTTGGTGAAGGTGTACCTGAACTCGGCGGGCTTTTCATTGTCGGTACCGAACGCCATGAATCGCGCAGAATTGATAACCAGTTACGCGGGCGCAGCGGGCGTCAAGGCGACCCTGGCGAATCCAGATTTTATCTTTCGCTTGAAGATGATTTAATGAGGCTTTTTGCGTCAGACAACATTGCAAAAATTATGGATAAACTTGGTATGGAAGAGGATGAACCAATTGAACACACTTTAATTACAAAGTCAATCGAACACGCGCAGAAAAAAGTTGAGGCGCGTAACTTTGATATTCGTAAACACGTTTTGGAATATGACGACGTTATGAATCAGCAACGCGAAATTATTTACGGCGAGCGCAAAAAAATTCTCAACGGCGAAAACCTGCGCGAAAATATTATTGGTATGATTAACCACATTATAAAATCAGAAATGAATCAATACGCCAATGAAAAACTTTACCCCGAAGAATGGCAACTTTCGGAAATTGTAAAAGACGCCGAGCAAATTTACGCCGAACGCGGGCAACTTAACCTTTCAGAAATGGAAAAAATGAGCCGCGACGAACTCAAAGAATATCTTGAAGGTATAGCCGCCGCCAATTATAAAAAGCGTGAAGATAGTTTTGGTGAAGAAACAATGCGTGAACTTGAAAAAGTTATAATGTTGCGCGTTGTCGACAATAAGTGGATGGAACACCTTGACCATATGGATATGCTGCGCGAGGGTATAAATTTGCGCGCGTACGGACAAAGAAACCCGCTTGTTGAATACAAAATTGAAGCGTTGGCAATGTTTGAAGAAATGGAGGCGTCCATTCAAGACCAAATTGCATCGCTGATTTATCACGTGGCGATTGTTTCACAGGAAGAACAAAAAGTACAAGATCGGTTGCAAACTGCGCAAGCTTCACACGGCAACGACGTAAGCCCTGCCGAAACTCAAAAAACTTTAAAAAATGCTGACGGTAAAAAAGTCGGCAGAAACGACCCTTGCCCTTGCGGCTCCGGCAAAAAATACAAAAATTGTTGCGGTAAAGGGAAATAGGGGCTAGGGGCTAAGGATTAGGGATTAGGCAGGAGGCTAAAGTTTTTGGCGTCTGTGTACACGCAAATACACAAAAAAATTTTCAAGCGTCTGTGTACACGCAAATTCACAAAAAAATTTTCAAGCGTCTGTGTACACGCAAATACACAAAAAATTTCAAGCGTCCGTGTACGCGCAAATTCACAAAAAAATTCAAGTGTCCGTGTACGCGCAAATACACAAAAAATTTTCAAGCGTCCGTGTATACGCAAATTCACAAAAAAATTCAAGCGTCCGTGTACACGCAAATACACAATAAATTTTAAAGCGACCGTGTACGCGCAAATACACAAAAAATTTTCAAGCGACCGTGTATACGCAAATTCACAAAAAAATTTTCAAGCGTCCGTGTACGCGCAAGTACACAAAAAAATTTTCAAGCGACCGTGTACGCGCAAGTTCACAAAAAAAATTTCAAGCCTCTGTGTACACGCAAATACACAATAAATTTTAAAGCGACCGTGTACACGCAAGTACACAAAAAAATCTAAATTCGCAAAATCTTATGGGAGGATATATGAATAAAATTGTTAGGGAAAAAATCCCGCTTGTACATTGCATTACAAATTACGTTACTGTTAATGACGTGGCAAACGCAATTTTGGCGGTCGGCGGCTCGCCGGTTATGGCGGACGATATTCACGAAGTCGAAGAAATTACCGCCATTTCAAACGCGCTTGTTATAAACATTGGCACTTTGAACGAACGTACGGCGGCTTCAATGTTCGCGGCGGCGTCAACTGCCAATAAAAAAAATGTTCCAATAATTTTGGACCCTGTAGGCGCGGGCGTTTCAACTTTGAGAAATAAAACCACTGAACGCCTTTTAAGAAATTTTAAACTTGCGGCAATTCGCGGCAACCTTTCAGAAATTGCTTTTTGCGCGGGGAAAGATTCTGCAACACGCGGCGTTGATTCAAATGAAGGCGATAAAAAATTTTCGGCGGCTGAAGTTGCAAAAATCGCAGCTGAAAAATATTCTTGCGTGGCGATAATTACCGGCGCAGTTGATACAATTACCGACGGAAAAAATTTCGCGCAGGTTAAAAACGGCGTCCCTGCAATGGGGAAAATTACCGGCACGGGTTGCATGCTCTCGGGAATTTTGGGCGCGTATATTGGCGCGTGCGAAGATAAATTTTCTGCCGCTGTAAGTGCGGTTGCCGCTATGGGAATTGCCGGCGAAATTTCAGCTGAAAAATATTCTGCTGCCGGTACGGGCAGTTTGCGCGTTGGAATTATCGACGCCTTAAGCAAGATTGACGATGAAATTATTTCTGCGCGAGGAAAAATTTTTTTATGAAAGTTGATTACAGTTTGTACCTTTGCACTGACAGAAATTTAACTGCAGATATTGAAAAAGCCGTCGAACTTGCTATAAAAGGCGGCGTTACCGTTGTACAACTGCGCGAGAAAAATTGTAGCAGTAAAGAATTTTTTGAAGTTGGAAAAAGTTTAAAAAAAATTACCGCGTCAAAAAATATTCCGCTGATTGTCAATGACAGGCTGGATATTGCACAGGCGATTGACGCGGCGGGCGTTCACGTCGGACAAAGTGATTTACCCTGTAAAGTTGCAAGAAAAATTTTGGGCGCAGAAAAAATTATCGGCGTTTCAGTTTCAACAGTTGAAGAGGCGCGGCAAGCCGAAATTGACGGTGCAAATTATCTGGGCGTCGGCGCAATGTTCGCCACAAATACAAAAACTGACGCTAAACTTGTTACGCTTGACACTTTGAAAAAAATTCGTGCCGCCGTGAAAATCCCTATCGTTGCCATTGGCGGGATTAATCTTGAAACTGTCGCGCAGATTAAACCGGCAAAAATTGACGGCGTGGCGGTTGTCTCTGCCATTATTACGGCTGAAAATCCCGAAATTGCCGCCAAAAATTTATTGAACGTTTGGAGGAATTAAAATTTGAAAACAGCTTTAACAATCGCCGGCAGTGATTCAAGCGGCGGCGCAGGTATTCAAGCTGATATAAAAACAATGACAATGCTTGGCGTCTATGCAATGAGCGCAATTACCGCCTTGACTGCGCAAAATACAACGGGCGTTACTGCAGTTTCTGAAGTTGCGCCAAAATTTTTGGAACAACAACTTGACGCAGTTTTTACAGATATTCCGCCGGACGCCGTGAAAATCGGTATGGTTGCCTCTTCAGAATTAATTGAAACAATCGCGCAGAAATTAAAATTTTACGGCGCAAAAAATATCGTGGTTGACCCTGTAATGGTTGCAACAAGCGGCGCAAAACTGATTGACGATAACGCCGTTGAAACGCTGAAAAAATTTTTATTCCCGCTTGCAACAGTCATAACGCCAAATATTCCTGAAGCTGAAACTCTTGCTGACATAAAAATTAAATCTGCTGACGATATGACGCGGGCGGCGAAAATTATTTTTGACGGTTACGGTTGCTCGGTACTTTGCAAGGGTGGGCACAGCTTGAACGATGCAAACGATATTTTGTTTGACGGCGATATTAAAGATATTAAAATTTTTAATGGCAAAAGAATTGACAACCCCAACACGCACGGCACAGGTTGTACTTTGTCAAGTGCTATTGCCGCCGGGCTTGCAAAAAATTTAAGCTTAACTGAATCAATTCAACAGGCAAAAGATTATATTTCCGGCGCGTTGGCGGCGAATTTAAATTTGGGCAAAGGGCGCGGTCCAATGAATCACGCTTACTTAATTGCAAAATGAAAAAATAAATGTCACAGTATGGTTGTAATGATTTTCTTTGGTTGCAAGGCGTGCGTTGCACTTCTTTATAAAAAGAAAGTATATTTAAATAATAAAAAAATTTAGGAAGTGATTAAATGCTTGAAGACAGAAAAATAGAATTAACAGCACTGCGCGAAAAGCTGAATGAAATGGGGAATTCACTTTGACATCGCCAACAAGGAAGAAAAAATAGCCGAGTTGGAATACAAAATGGGCGCGCCGACTTTTTGGGATAACCCCGACGCCGCCCAGCAAATTACTCAAGAATTGAACGGGATAAAATCCGGCGTTGACGCCTATAAAAATCTTTTGTCGAAATATGAAGACGCGCAAACACTTTTAGAATTGGCAATGGAAGAAAACGACGATTCACAGGAAACTGACATTGCCGCCGAAATTGAAACCATAAAAGCCGGGCTTGAAAGTTTACGCCTTGAAATTTTATTGAGTGAACCGTACGACGCAAATAACGCAATTTTGACTTTGCACGCAGGCGCGGGCGGCACGGAGGCTCAAGATTGGACGCAAATGCTTTTAAGAATGTACGTGCGTTGGGCGGAGCGTCACGGCTTTACCGTTGAAACTGCTGATATTTTGCCGGGCGATGAAGCGGGCGTTAAATCTGTCACGCTTTTTATCAAAGGTTATAACGCTTACGGCTTTTTAAAATCTGAAAAGGGTATTCATCGCCTTGTAAGAATTTCGCCCTTCGATTCCAATGCAAGGCGCCACACTTCCTTTTCAGCTTGCGATATTATGCCGGAAATTGATGACGCCGTTGAAGTTCCAATAAATATGGCAGATGTGCGCGTTGACACATACAGGGCAAGCGGCGCGGGCGGGCAGCACATTAACAAAACTTCCTCCGCTGTACGAATGACGCACATTCCAACGGGTATTGTCGTGCAATGTCAAAACGAACGCTCCCAAATTCAAAACCGTGAACAATGTTTAAAAATGCTCCGCGCAAAACTTTTTGAACTTGAACTTGAGAAAAAGGAAGAGGAACGCGCTAAACTTGAAGGCGACAGAATGAAAATTGAGTGGGGCAGTCAAATTCGCTCGTACGTTTTCCAGCCTTATACAATGGTTAAAGATTTACGTACCGGCGAAGAAACCGGCAATGTTCAGGCGGTTATGGACGGCGAATTGGATAATTTTATTAGGGCGTTCCTTGCAATGCGTGCCAATGTTGCAGTTTAAGGAGTTTTGAAAATGAAAAAATTTTTGGCAATTATCGGGATTCTGTTAATTGTACTTTGCTTGATTTTACAATTTATCTTGCCAAGCACGGTTGAAACAATCCTAAAGGAACAAGTTGTAAATTCGACTTCAGCAAATGAAGTGGACGTTTCGTTGAGTTCAAGCCCAAATTTCAGAATTGCACTCGGCGAAATTGACAGGGTACACGCAACTGCCGCCGCCGGACGTATAGGCGAAATTAACTTTAAAAATGTAACGCTTGACGGCGAAAAAATCCGCCTTGACATTTTAGAGTTGCTTTTTCCCAGCAAAAATTTAACGGCTAATGAACGCACTCAAAGAATTTTCAAACACGCAAATAAAATCGAATTGCGCGGCGTTGTTACAGATGAAGAAATAAAAAATTTTATCGCCAACAAGGACAGCAATTTTGAAAATACGCAAGTTGCAATTACGCCCAACGGCGCGACCGCCTCTGCAAGAGTTAAGTTTTTGGGCAGGAAAGTTGACCTTGATATAGCCGGTACTTTTCTTGTCAACGGCGGCGATGTTTACTTTCATATGACGCGCTTAAACAGCAACTCAATTCTTAGCCGCGTCAACATTGATACTTTTTTGACTGATATAAAAGTTTTGGACAGCGCAAATTTGCCGCTCGGTCTGAAATTTGATTCTGTTGAACTGCGCGAGGGAGAGGCGGTAATTACTGCAGTAACGGCGGTACAGTAAAAATGAAAAAATTTTTCTATAACAAAATTTTACTTTTGGCAATAGCTGTCGGTTTAATTGCGGCGTTGGTAATTGCGGGGCAAAGACACGCCGTCGAAATTCATAACAAACAAGTTGATATGGCAATGGATTTTGACAGCTTGAAAAATTTGTCTGAACGGGAAGGCTTAGACTTTCAAGAAGTTTTGCGCAAGTTCAAAGCCGCCGGAATAACTTCCCTTGCAATTTACGATACAACTTTTGAAAAGCTTACTCGCGCAGGTAAAGTTATTGCAATTTACGGCGCGGATATTATCACGGATTATCACGGCGGCTCCCTCAACAGTCAACTTTGGCGGCAAGCAGTTGAAATTGGAGCGATTGACGCAACAAGAGTTTATATTGTCGGTCGAACACTTGAAAGTTACAACGCGGCGAAAAAAGATTTATTTTTACGTTACGGCGAAGACCGCGTAAAATCTTTTGCCATTGGCGATATTGAAGTTTTGGAAGTCAAGGCACAATTCGGCGCGTTTATGAGTGCGCCGCTCGGATTTGACACTGAAGAACTGGACATTGCAAAAAAAGCCGGCTTTACAATCCTTGCACGCCCCAAAAATTTTTATCAATGTACGCCTGAACAAATTAAAGCTGTCTTTGAAAAACTGGACGGCTACCCAATTTCAGAAATTGTTTTCGACGGACCGGAAATTTTGGGCGCGCCTAATCACATTGACATAACGGCGGAAGAATTTAAAAAGCGCGGCTATGTTTTCGGAATGATTGAACATACAAGCCAACTGCAATTTTATAATCAAATTGGAATGTTTGAACTTGCCGAAAAACTCGGCTACAATGAAATTGCCCGCCTGTATGCAATTCCAAAAGACGAACAACCAAAACTTTTGATTGAAACGGCGGTAAATCGTTGGGCAACAACCGACCACGAACGCAATATCAGAATTAATCTTTTGCGCACGTATGATAAACCTGTACTCGGTTTATCTTTGCTTGAAACAAATTTATTGTATGTGCGTGAAACTGCCGAAAAAATAAAGTCAAGGGGCTTTACATTCGGCGTGGCTGATACTTTCGACAATTATTTTCCGAGTCGAATTTTGCGTGCGCTTGTAGTAATGGGCGTGGCGGCGGCAGCGGTTTTATATTTGTCTCTAATTTCGTACCGCGTCAACGCCAATAAAAAATTTCAGCTGATACTTTTTGCAGTTTTGGCAGTAATTGCGGCAGTTCCAATTTTAATGGGCGCGGGCGGCAAAGTTAGACTTTTGGCGGCGTTTTTGAGCGCGAATTTATTTCCTGCGCTGGCTGTCATTTGGCAACTTGACAGATTCAGATTCGCCCGCCTGAAATCGCAATTTGAAACTGAAGAAATTTCAACCCTGCAAATAATTTTAGTTGCGGTAGTATCGCTTTTTATAACAAGTGCGCTGTCAATGATAGGCGCGGCGTATTTGTCGGGCGCGTTATCTGACGTAAGATATTTTCTGGAGTTTGAAATTTTCAGAGGGATAAAATTAACCTTTGTACTGCCGTTAATTTTGGTGGCGGTTGCATTTTTACAGCGGTTTAACATTGTTGACGAAGTACAGAAAAATATTTCGGCGATTGAACAGTTTAAAGCAATTTTAAATATGAACGTCACAGTAAAATATTTATTGGCGGGCGTGTTTGTATTGTTGGCGTTTGTGGTTTTAATCGCAAGGAGCGGACATACGGCGGGAATGCCTGTTTCCGGCGCAGAAATAAAAATTCGTGCAATGTTGGAAAGTTTGTTTTACGCTCGCCCGCGCTCAAAGGAAATTTTCATAGGACATCCGGCGTTTGTAATGGCAATGGCGGCGTTCCTGCAAAAATTCCCTAAATCAATTTGTTTCGTTTTAACAATCGTGGCAACAATCGGGCAAAGTTCAATGGTAGAAACTTTTGCACATATGCGCACGCCAATATTTATGTCGTTTATGCGTGGAATTGACGGAGTTTTACCGGGCGCGTTGATAGGCGCAGTGTTGGTTTTATTTTTAAATTTTGCAACGAATTTAAGGGCTAAGGAATAAAGCCTAAAGAATATTTACAAATGAATACAAGATTGTAATGAAAAGCCCGTCATCGATTTTCACTTTTGAAAAAGAAAGTACATTTAAAAAATAAAAAAATTTAATATAAGAAAAGGAGAAAAATCAAAGTCGCAATGAATATTTTAATTTCCGGCTACTACGGTTCAAAAAACGGCGGCGATGAGGCAATGTTGGCGGCAATGCTCGAAGTCCTGCGCGAAATGGACAACGAAATTTCTGCAACTGTAATTTCACTGAATCCCGAATACACAAAAAAACGCCATAAAGTTGACGCCGTAAAGTGGCTGGATATTTTTTCGATAATAAAAAAAATTCTTGCGGCAGATTTACTGATTAGCGGCGGCGGCAGTCTTTTACAAAATGTTACAAGCCGCCGTTCATTGTACTATTATTTGGGGATTATTTTTTTGGCGAAATTTTTTGGGCGAAAGGTTATGCTGTATGCTCAAGGAATTGGTCCAATTCGTGGAACTTTGGCGCAAAAACTTATGAATTGGATTGTAAACCGCGTCGACTTAATCACGGTTAGAGATCATGGCTCCCTTGAAGAATTAAAAAATTTGAAAATCACTCGCCCGCAAATTTTCTGTACTGCTGACCCCGTGCTTGCGATTAAACCGGTGCCGCTTGAATTCGGCAAAAAAATTCTTTCAAACTACAACATTAAACCTGACAAAAAAATTATCGGCGTATCTGTTCGACGCTGGATTAATTGGCAGAATTGCCAAAATGCACTCGCGCAGGCTCTCGATAAACTTGTTGAAGAAATTGACGCCGAAATTATTTTTATTCCAATGCAATTTCCGGCAGATATTGACGCGGCAAAATCTATCGCCGAAACTATGAAAAATCCCGCCATTGTTTTGGAAGAAGAATTTACAACCGGTGAACTTTTAAGCTTGGTCGGCTGTACAAACGTTTTAATCAGTATCAGACTTCACGCGCTGATTTTTGCGGGCGTTATGAGCGTTCCAATGCTCGGTATTTCCTACGATCCGAAAATTGAAAGGTTTCTTGATTCAATCGGCGAAAAACCGCTCGGCAATTTGTCTGAAGTTACGGCTGAAAAAATTTTCGACGCCACAATAAAAAAACTCGACGCAAAAAATTTTCACGACGAGTCATTATTAAAAAATCTGCGCGAGCTTGCGTTACAAAATGCGCGGCTTGCGATTGAACTTTTGAAAAGTTAAGGTAGTGTAAACCGCCTATTTTTTTTGTTCAGAATTGTAAGCAATGAAAGAATTATCTTGCGCGAAAATATTTTCAGTTTCAACAGGATTTAAATTGGCAGGCGAATTATTTTTAATAAGTGAATCAAAATTGATATTGCCGCCAACAAAATTATTATCATCCTCAAGGAACCAAATATTTTCTTCAGCCACTCGCGCAGAAGTACCGGAGGTGTAAGTTTGCCAATCTTGCCCGCTTATCCAAATATGTTTGCCGGTGCCATCTTTGAGAGTGATAGTTTCATTGGTATTTTGAATAGTAATAACGACGTCATTGCCATTGACAGAAACACTTTTTGCCTCACAATCTTCAAGATGAATCTCGTCATTATCGAGAATATTGTAAATCGTGTCGTTACCGTCACCTTTCTTGTAATAAATTTTAGTACTGCCATTGTAATTCTTACCGGCATAAATCGTATCATTACCTGTACTGCCGTAAATGTCAACGTCCCCTGTAACCTGTGAAGCGTCAATAGTTGTTGGCGTTGCGTCGTACCATTCAGATTTAAAATCGCCGGTATAATCACTGTTTAACGTTACAGATTTTCCTGACATTGTCAAATTTGCCATGTACCCCGAGTATTTGTCGCTACCCCAATCATCAATGAAAATTTTTTGTTTCTGTACGTCTTTTAAAGTTATGGTGTTGCCGGTTTTCAAATTTACAATTATATCTTTGCCACTAAGTGAAATATCTTTGACTTGTTGCTCCCATGTATAAAGTTGAAGTTCATCGCCCGTTTGGAAATTGTAAATAGTGTCGTTACCGTCGCCTTTTTTGTAATAAAATTTACTGGAACCGTCATAACTGTTACCGAAATAAATGATATTGTCGTTATAGTCACCGTAAATATTAATTTCGTTCCTGACGTTTGAGGCATCAACATTGCTGACAGTTTCATTTGCGCTAAGTGTGGAGTTGTACGCAGTTAAACTGAAATCACCCTCGTAACTTGATTTTAAAGTAACTGTTTTACCGGCAGGAACAGTAGGATTAGTCGAAGTATTGGTTAAATCATATTCAGTTTCTTTACCGCTGCTAATCAAAGTAACTTTTTTATCTTTTGCACCGGTAAGTTTCAACGCGCCGCCACCGACAAAGAAAATCCCGTCATTGCCAATAACACCGTAATTACTGACTGAATTGGAGCCAATAGAAATTATATCCTTTCCTGTGCCGTAATCTTCAATAATGTCAAAGCCACCTTCGTAAATGAAAACATCTGCCCCTGCGCCGCCTGTAAATGTATCGTTGCCAGCCGTGCCATAAAGAGTTTCAGCCGCTGAAGTGCCTTTGATACTTTCGCCGCTACCATAAACCGTGACAGTTTCATTTTCACCGGGAACTGTAACAGTAACCGGTACTTCAACTGTATCATGAATGGTAACTGTTTCATAAACTGTAACCGTCTCTGCAGGAAGTGTAACAGGAGGTAATGTAACTTCAACTACTTTAATATCAGGAATATCTTTTACTGCAAAGAAACTTCCATGAATACCAATGCTCGCCTCGCCGTTCGCTCCAACGATTGTAACTGAAGAATCTGCTCCATCCTTCAAAGTTATACTGCCTTTGCCGATCTTAAAAGTAGCGTTGCCTTTTTTATCTGCTGAATAGCTGACTTCATAATCACCGGCTAAAGAAATTGAATCACTGCCTGCAGAATAATTTTGAATTGTATCTTTGCCGTCGCCGTTTGCATACAAATAAATATTTTTGCCTGTGCCGCCAATTAAAACGTCATTACCCGCGCTGCCGTTAATCGTATTTTTACCTGCGCCGCCGGTAATTGTATCGTTTTTATTACTGCCGGTTATGTGATTGTCTTTACTGTTGCCGGTAATTTTTATTGCCGCGTTTCTTGTTGAAGCATCAAGACTTACAACACTTGATCCGGCGTTTTCAAACTCTTTACCGTAATTTGAAGTTATTGATACTGTTTTAGATTTTGAAGTATCAGTGCCATCATAAATTAAGCCGTTTTGATAAATCGCAGAATTAGTTCCATCTGAAAATTTAACAGTTTGAGTTTTGCCATTTTTAATCTTGATACTGCCTTTAGTATTAGTTTTTACGGTTAAATCTTTGCCGCTTACAGAATAATTTACAATTTCAACGCCCGCGCTAAGTGATATTGTGTCTTCATTTTCGGTATAATCTGTGATAACGTCATTTCCACTTTCATAAACAAAAGTATCTTTGCCCTTGCCGCCGGTTAATGTGTCATTGCCAGTGCCGCCACTCAAAATATCATTACCGTTGCCGCCCAAGATTTTATTATTTTTCTTGTTGCCTTCAATATCAACAGCCTTTGTACGAGTCGAGGCATCAAGCGTAATTATCGCAGTATCTGCCACAAGATTTTCGTTTTCGTAATTTGAAGAAATTGTAACGCCCGTTGCCTTTTCAATGTTGGCGTTATTATAAATCAAACCGTCTTGATAAACTGAAACTTTATTTTTAGAATCTTTGATAGTTATTGCGTCATTGTTGCCGCCTTGAATTTTTAAACTGCCTGTGCCAACTGTCAAAATAACGTCATCGCCGCTGACAGAATATCCGCTGATTGAACCGCCGGAAATTTTTATCGTATCTTCACCGGCTGTATAATCTGTAATAATGTCATTATCGGAAGAATAAATAAAAACATCTGCGCCCGCGCCGCCTGTTAAAGTATCATTGCCCTTGCCGCCGTCAAGCGTATCATTACCCGCGCCGCCAATAATTGAATTGTTTTTGTCATTGCCGGTAATTTTAATATTCTTTGTACGCTCGGAAGCGTCAATGTTTGCAACACTTTTGCTGTAATTGGAAGCCTGCAACTTGTTCCCGTAGCTTGAAGTCACAAGTACAGACGTTGCCTTTAATATGTTGTCACTGTCATACAGCAACGTTGGAGATTTAACAGCCATTTACAAAACTTCCTTTCATAAAATAAAAAATTAAACTATTTCAGTATATTATACCCCCCCCCCGATTTTAGGGTGTCAAGTACTGAATCCAAATTATTTTTATTTCCAAAATTTTTTAAACCTGTTATAATAATTGCCGCTTGAATTTTTTTATTGGAGGTTATAATTTTGTACAAAAAAGTTGATACTAATTTAGACTTTGCAAGCCGAGAAAAAGAAGTTGAAAATTTCTGGGCTGA
>CALDHY010000083.1 GCA_937901445.1 uncultured Selenomonadales bacterium | reverse complement strand
TGAAACAGAATGCATGCCTTACGCGGTTTCTGTCAGTGCAGAATTAAGAAAACTTCAAGAAGGCGTCCTCGAACGTTCAGACGCTATGATGAAAAAGAGCGAAGAATCAGTCGGCAATATCACCACTCAATTATTTGTTGCTATTGCAGCGGTTTTAATTGCCCTTACTCTTATCAGCCGTACAATCGCAAGCGGTATTACAAAACCGTTATCAAATATGGTTGAACTTTTCCACCTCCTCAAAAATGGTGACTTCAGACGCAGGGATTTAATTGATCCGCATCGTGGCGATGAATTTGGTATTATGTCTCAAGCTATTCGTGATATGCGCGAAACTATTGCAAACTTGTTGAAGAAAACCGCCCATTCTTCCGAACAGTTGGCGGCGTCTTCAGAAGAATTGACTGCAAGCGCACATCAAGCGGCTCAAGCATCTGAACAGGTTGCACAATCCGTTACAAATTCCGCAGGTTCAGTTGTTGAACAACAACAAAACGTCGGCGAGGCTATGGAGTCAATCGACAGTGCAATGGTTTCTATTGGCAACTTGAATAAGACTGCTAACGTTGTTGCAGACCACGCTACAAAGGCTAACAGTCAAGCTACAACAGGTAGCGGCGCGGTTGACAGCGCAGTTTCTCAAATTATCAGCGTTGAAAAAATCGTTAATGATTCTGCGGCTACTGTTGACAAACTTGGTAAACGTTCACAAGAAATTGGACAAATTGTTGAGGCTATTTCCGGTATTGCTGAACAAACAAACTTGCTTGCATTGAACGCGGCTATTGAGGCGGCTCGCGCAGGCGAACACGGACGCGGCTTTGCTGTTGTTTCTGAAGAAGTTAGAAAACTTGCTGAAGAATCACAAGGCGCGGCTCAAAAAATTGCACAACTTATTGGCGATATTCAAGCTGAAACTGCAAGCGCGGTAGATTCAATGCAAAAAGGTAACGCGGCTGTTCGTGCAGGTACTGAATCTGTTGAAAAACTGCGCGAGACTTTTGAAGATATTCGCGGCGCAACAGACAACGTTGCAGGCGAAGCAAGAAATATGGTTAAAGAACTTGAAGCCATTGCACAAGCTACGATGAAAATTCGTGATAATTCACAAGCTATTTCAGATAAAAGTGCAAACGTTTCACAAGAAATGGAAAGTGTTTCTGCGGCGGCAGAGCAACAATCTGCATCTGCTGAAGAAATTTCTTCCGCCTCTGACGAACTTTCAAAACTTGCTCAAGATTTACAAAACTCTTTACAGGCATTCAAATACGACTGACAAATTTTTTCTGTTAAATTTTTTTAATTGGCGGGGTTTTTGCCCTGTCGATTTTTTTTGTACAAATGCTTTAACCTTGATAAACAAATATAAAATTTTTAATCAGCGATTTTTATATCAGCTGAACTAAAGAGTAAGAGAGGAAGTTTTTTATGTCGTGGTTGAACAATATTCGCGTGGCGTACAAATTTGTTATTCTTAACACTATTGCAATTTTAGGAATGATCATTATCGGTGTACTCGGCTATACGACAATCAGGCAAGCACAAAGCGATTTGGATCTTGTCAATGAAACCTACTTAAATGGTATCTTCGAGATTGGGCGTTGCCGTCACGCCATGCGCTATGCACAAGTGCAAACAACGCTTGCTCCCTTGACGACGGATCCGGCTTTGTATCAAGAGCGTTTCAATAAATACAACGATGCAGTAAAAGAACTGGAAGATTCGTTGGCAATTTATGAAGAAATTATCAAGAATGATCCGCAAGCTCGCGCACAAATTGACGAAGCAAAACGCTCTTGGGCGAAGTTCAAAGACGGTGCCGATAAAATAATGACAATGCGTGCTCCGACTGACGGCGACCTGATTGTACTTGGAAAACATAACGTCGAAGCAATGGATTTCTATCGGAAAAACGTTATGCCTTTTGCTACGGAAACGGGCGATGCGATTTTAGCAATTCAGAAGAAAGCCTACGACGATGCCGACGTCACGATTGCCCGCAGTAACAATGGTATTTCCTCCGCTGTCCGCAGTTTGTTCCTTGTATTTGGCGGCGCACTTTTGCTTCTGTTGTTCTTCAGTATCACGATAACCAGAGCAGTTACGGGACCGCTCGGCAATATGGTTGAACTTTTCCATTTGCTTAGAAAAGGCGACTTCAGACGCAGTGATTTAATCGATCCTAATCGCGGCGACGAATTCGGCACAATGTCACAAGCTATTCGTGATATGCGTGAAACTGTCAGCAATCTTATTCAAAAAACTGCAAATTCATCCGAGCAATTAGCGGCATCCTCTCAAGAATTGACTGCAAGTGCTAACCAAGCTTCCCAAGCATCTGAACAAGTTGCTCAATCTGTTACAAAATCTGCAGGCGAAGTTGTCGAGCAACAAAAAGATGTTGGCGATTCTCTCGAAGCAATTAACGCGGCTATGGTTTCAATAGACAATATCGGCAAAACTGCTGATAATGTTTCTTCACATGCTACAAAGGCTAACAATCAAGCTACCGTCGGAAATAAAGCAGTTGATGATGCGGTTAATCAAATTATCAGCGTTGAAAAAATCGTTAATGACTCTGCAACCACTGTTG
>CALDHY010000082.1 GCA_937901445.1 uncultured Selenomonadales bacterium | reverse complement strand
CAACTTCATCTTCTTCGGCGCGGTAGGTTGAGTAATAGTAAGGAGTGAAGGCGTCAAATTCGCCTGCGCAAGTGTCAACCATTTTAAATTTCGGCAGAATGTTATTTTCAATTCTCAACTTGCGAATTTCTTTAACAGGTTTTCCCGTCAATTCTGAAATTGATTCATCAGATAAGCCGATATTTTTTGCGGCGCGTAAATTTTCAGCCGTCAAATTTTCCTGCCGGATTTTATTTTCAAAGTCGGTAATATTTTTTATTTTGTTGATAAACCACGTATTAACTTTTGTAATGTTAAAAATTTCGTCAACGCTTAAAAGTCCGCGCCTTAAAGCCTCCGCAATTACAAAAAGTCTTTCATCGCTGACTTTGTGCAACTTGCGCAAAACTTTTTCATTATCCCAATCTGCGAATTTTTCAAGGTACAAGCGATTGACGCCAATTTCAAGACTGCGCACGGCTTTTAATATTGTGCCCTCAAAATTTCTGTCAATGCTCATAACTTCGCCGGTTGCCTTCATTTGAGTACCGAGCGTTTTATCTGCGAAAACAAATTTATCAAAAGGAAAACGCGGAATTTTTACAACAACATAATCAAGAGCCGGTTCAAAACAAGCCTTAGTTTTTTGTGTAACGGCGTTTGTAATTTCGTCAAGCGTGTAACCAATCGCAATTTTGGAGCTGACTTTTGCAATGGGATAACCTGTCGCCTTCGACGCAAGCGCGGATGAACGACTGACGCGCGGATTAACTTCAATGACATAATAATTTTGGCTTTTCGTATCAAGCGCAAATTGAACATTGCAACCGCCCTCAATTCCAAGCGCACGAATTATTTTAATGCTTGCAGAGCGCAAAAGTTGATAATCTGAATCACTCAAAGTTTGACTTGGTGCAACAACTATTGAATCGCCGGTATGAACGCCCACCGCGTCAATATTTTCCATATTACAAACAGTTATACAATTATCGTTGCCATCGCGCATAACTTCAAATTCAATTTCTTTCCAACCGGCAACGCTGCGCTCAATCAAAACTTGCCCTATCATTGAATATTTCAAGCCGCGAATTACAATTTCAACAAGTTCTTCTTCATTGTCTGCAATACCGCCGCCTGTGCCGCCTAAAGTGTACGCGGGGCGCACAATCAGCGGGTAACCAATTTCATTGGCAAAGGCAACCGCGCTGTGAACATCTTCAACGATCACGGATTCGGGGATTGGCTCATTTATTGCTTGCATTGTTTCTTTGAACTTTTCGCGGTCTTCAGCTTTTTCTATTGCGTCAAGCGGCGTTCCCAAAAGTTCAACGTTAAATTTTTCAAGAACGCCTGCTTCTGCAAGTTTGACAGCCAAATTTAAGCCTGCCTGCCCGCCTAACGTTGCAAGTAAACCGTCGGGGCGTTCCTTTTCGATTATCGCAGTTAAAAAATCCACCGTCAGCGGCTCAATGTAAACGCGGTCAGCAATATTAACATCAGTCATAATCGTTGCGGGGTTTGAATTGACTAAAACAACTTCCAAGCC